>JAYRVN010000103.1:0-1744 GCA_041918535.1 Chloroflexota bacterium | reverse complement strand
GACCTCTTCGACCCGAACGAAGCGCGCTGCCAAGCTGCGCTACATCCCGATAGCCTGCATTATAGAGCAGGAATGGCTGTTTGCCAAATGCCCTTATCACGAACTTAGGCTACAATAGCAGCCTTGACAGCTCATTTCACTGGCAGGAACTCATCTCATGGCTGATTCTTTGAAAATTCTGTTCATTGGCGCGGAGGCTGCGCCGTTTGCCAAACAAGGCGGGCTGGGTGACGTGGTCGGCTCGCTGCCCAAGGCGTTGCGTCAATTGGGGCACGATGTGCGCGTTGTGATCCCCGCTTATGCCAATATCGAACGCGGCTATCCCGGCGTCGAACCCATGCCCGGCGCGCTGAGTGTGCCGGTGCGGGCGACGACGTTGCCTGCCGGGGTATGGCAAGGCCTCTTGCCGGGCAGCGATGTGCCGATCTATTTCATCGCCGAACGCAATTTGTTCGATCGGCCGAATATCTATGGTTATCACGACGACGCTTATCGCTTCGCCTTTTTCAGCCGCGCCGCCCTGGAACTGACGCTGGCGCTGGATTGGCGACCGGATGTGATCCACGCGCACGACTGGCACACGGCGCCGGCGATCGCCTGGCTGGCCAATAGCGGCTGGAGCGATCCGCGCCTCTACCACATCCCCACCCTCTTCACCATCCATAATCTAGCGCATCAGGGGCGCACGAGCACGGATATCTGGGATTACCTGCGCGTGCATACCGGCGCGCTGTACGAAGAGGGGTATGGCGAGGTCAACTTCATGGCGCGGGGTATTTATCACGCCACGATGATCACCACGGTCAGCCCCACCTATGGCCGCGAGATCATGACCCGCGACGGCGGGGCGGGGTTATCCGGCTTGCTGCAACAGCGCAGCTTCGATGTACACGGCATTCTCAACGGGGTTGATTATAGCGAGTGGGACCCCGCCGCCGACCCCCGTCTGCCGACCCACTTTGATGAGGAGACGCTGGACCTGCGTCAGGAGTTGCGTCACCAGTTGCAAGAGGGGTTAGGGTTGCCGGTGGTTGACGACATCCCGCTGGTGGCGATGATCACGCGGCTGGATTGGCAAAAGGGGTTGCAGATCACCGGCGAGGTGATCCATCGCCTGCTGAATAATTGGGCCGGCGAGGCGCAATTTGTGGTTTTAGGCACCGGCGACGAGTCGTTTGAAAGGATGTTGGAGAAGTTCGCCGACTATCACCGGGGTAAGATGGCGGCTGTGCTGAAGTTTAATGCGCGTCTGGCCCCGCTCATCTATGGCGGCGCGGATATTTTCCTGATGCCGTCGCTGTTCGAGCCATGCGGGTTGAGCCAGATGATCGCCATGCGTTACGGCTGCGTGCCGGTAGTGCGGGCTACCGGCGGACTGGAGGACACCATTTGGGATGGCGTGACAGGGTTCAAGTTCGGCGATTTTTCGGCCGAATCCTTTTGGCAAGCCCTGGCGCGCGCCATCTATGTCTACAATGTAGATAAACCCCGCTGGCGCGACATCCAACTGGCCGGGATGCGCACCGATTTCTCCTGGCGACGGTCCGCCGCAGCCTATGACCAGGTATACCATTGGGCGTTGGCGCGCCAGGGCAAATAATGGCCCGGTTGGGTAGTTCCGTGACGGCCGCGCGACTACTTCCGGCCCGGCTATCATCCGACTATGCGCCCACCGAACCGCTTAACCACCTAACTACCGAACTACTTAACCACTTCCCATGACAGACCTAATCTACCTCGCCCT
>JAYRVN010000102.1:0-5262 GCA_041918535.1 Chloroflexota bacterium | reverse complement strand
TAGGCAGCGGCGGTATATTCGCTGCGCTCCGCCCGAATCCAGGCGGCCTGGCGGTGGGCCGCCTCCCGCGCCTCTGGGCTGAGGGCATGGTAGACCAGTTGGCGAATGGTGGGCAGCAAGGCGACGCCGCCTTGTTCGTCGCTAAGCGCCAGGCGGCGTTCTAGCAGACGCGCCAGAGCCGAGGAGTCGGGCCAGGCATCGGCAGGGGCGGGGCTGCGAAAGACAGCTAGTTGGGACAGGAGAGTTTTTTCGGCCGAAACGAGGTGTTTTTCCAGCCGGTTGAGGAGTGGGCGCAGGGCGGGGGCTGTCGGCAATTGTTCGAGGATGTCCGGCAACGCTTCGCCGGTGGCGCAGAGGGCGAGGATCAGTTCCAGCAGGCGGGGAGCGCCCTGGGTGCGTTGGCGGAGCCAGGCGGCCTCGGTGGGTGTGAGGGGGATGTGGGCCGAGGAGAAGAGATGCTGAATATCGGCCGAATCCAATCCGGTCAGCGCGATGTGCAGCTCCGTATCCACTACCACCCGCTGCCCCATCAGCAACACAGCCGCCTGCCCACGCAAACTGTCGAGCAACTCCAACACAGGCAGGGCCGCCTCCCCGCCCTCCTCGCCGCTATCCAGCAAATCCACCTCATCAAAACACAAAAGCGGACGCGCCGGCCGCGCCTGTTCCAGATCGGCCCGCAGAAAGCCTAGCGCCAGGTGAGATTGTCGGGTCTCCCCTTCCGGCGTCAGCATGTGCGCCCACAAGCCTGGGCAGCCCTGTTCCTTCAAAAAGTGCCCCAGTCCGAAAAGCAAGCTTTCCAACTGATCATTCAGTCCCGGCCTGAACGTATACCAAAACACCGCGCCCACCTGCTGTTGCCATAAACGGCCCAGAGAGCTGCCGAGCGAGGTCTTGCCGATGCCGCTTGTCCCACTCAAGGCCACGCTTTGCCCGCGCTCCAACACCTCCCAGGCGCGCGCTTGCGCGGCGTCGCGACCCACCAGGCGCGCCACACTAACCGGCGTTTCCAGGCGCAATGTCGGCCGAAATTGCGCGATCAGCCCACGCCCCAACTCCCCAATCGCTTCCTGCAAATGCTCGAAAAAGCGGCCGCGCCCCACCCCCACAAAATGATAAATGTCTTCAGTCCGGCGCGGTTCCATCTTGGGCGGAAAATGACGCCGAAAATAACGCAAATCCAGCAACAGATATTGGTAGCGTGTAGACCGGGTGTTGCCCAGGGCGGCGCGCTGTTGATTGACCGCCTCCAACAACGCCGGCCGATTATCGGGCAACGGCCCATCCCACAGCCACCCGGCAGCCGTTTCCAGGGCTGTTTGCAGAGCGCGCCCGCGCCCGCCCGCCCGCGTCAAGTCCGCCTGATGCAACGCCTTGCCCAGGAAATAAGGGGTGGCTAGGGGAGAATGCGTTTCCAACCAGGTGATATCCTGGAAGTTTTCCAGAGCCAAACGCACTTGCTCAAGAAATGCCGCATGGGGTAACATGTCAGCGTCACACTCCTGTTCAGCCAAGAAAAATGGGATGATTTCATCCAAGATCAGGACTGACTTCTCAGAGTAACGTATTATACTTAAAGTCGGGTAAGATATCGGCTCTTAGCAGGCTGAATATCAGCCAATCTAACCTATCTCTGCCCGCCCGCTTTTGGTTTGAGTCTTGTTCTATAGCTGCGACCAAAGGCTTCCCCGGCCTTTGCCGCTACCTGCCACTCAAGGAGTAGTCACCATGAAACGCTGTTTATGGGTTCTCGTTGCTGTCATCTTTTGCGCTTGGGCCGGCGTCATGCCTGTGGCGAAAGCCGCTGAGGCCGATGTCCAAAGCCCACCGATCCTGCCGACGGATGGGGTGGGCTGGGCCGTCAACCTGGATGTGAAAAACGGTAACTTGCGGGTGGATTGGATCATCACCATCTGGCGTGAGGTCACGCCGGGTGTGTATAGTCAGGTAACAGATTTCAGAGTGCCGCTAAATTGCAGTCTGGTTGGCCCGGTCGCCATTCTGAATAATGCCGTGAGCTTCAACGGCGGTTATCTGGCCTGTCCACGCCCCGATCTACCGAGCGCTGTCTATACCCTGACCGGCGGCGTCATTACTCTGCCGACATCGGGGCATGTCATGCTCTTCAATTCGGTTCTAGTTGAGACAAAAGTCAGCCGCGTCATGCGCGCCACCTCGATCCCCCTGGCTTGGGATAGCAGTGGCATTGCCTACAACTTGACGCCGCCGTCTCGTAAAGTCATGCAAATACAGCTTTCACTGGCAGACGCCGCCAACACGCCGTTTCAATCCAACAGCACGCCCTTTTCCCTCGGCAGTGGCGCCGGTGTGTTGCGCAGTGAAGAAGGGACTTGCGATATACCGCTCATCAATGCCGACATAACCCATTGGTTCAACGGGTTTCCATTGAACACGGCCGCCGGCCCTTGCCTTTTCCGTTTTGGCATGGGGCCGCAAACCACGTACTTTGGGCTTGATCCCAATACCAATGTCACATTCGTGGGGTTAATGGCGCGGATGTATCTGGACCCGGCCAGCAAAGGGCCAGGCATTGTCACCGCCTGCGATCCTAACGAGGAATGCTAGACGTTTTTTATGTGGCAGCGCGCTTTTCCTGGCTGCCGCCGAGCAAAGCGGGACGCAAAGGCTAGTTATCGGGACTGCGTGGCCATCAGTTTGTGTTAAGGTATAGCCAGCTTAACCATTCACAAGGAGAAACGCGATGGACACGCATTTTCACAAAGGGTTTTTCAGAGTTGTTCTTGGTTTAGTTTTGTTACTGACACTCTTTGGCGCTCGGGCGCAGGCCGGCAATCTGCCTGCGCCTGCCGCGCCTGAGAGTAAAGTGGATTCCCAACTATGGGCCACTCTCCAGGCGGAAGGCTCCTCCGATTTCTTCATCTGGTTGAAAGAGAAGGCGGATTTAAGCCCGGCTTATGCCCTGACCACGAAAGAAGCCAAAGGGCGTTTTGTCTTTGAAACATTGCGCGATACGGCCGAACGCACCCAGCAACCGCTGCGCGCCGCCCTGACCCGACAGGGGATGACGTTTCAGCCATTCTATATCGCCAACAAGATTTACGTCTCGGCCGGGAGCCTGGCGCAAGTGCAATCCCTGGCCGCCCGGCCGGACGTGGCCCGCCTGACGCCCAACCACACTTTCCAGTTACAGGAACCGTTCGTCAACCCCACACCTGACGCCCACATCAATGCAGTGGAGAGCAACCTGACCTTCGTCAAAGCGCCGCAGGCGTGGGCTTTAGGTTATACCGGCAGCGGCGCTGTGTTGGCCGGCAATGATACCGGTCTGGATTGGACACACCCCACTATCAAGCCCCAATATCGGGGGTGGAACGGTTTCAGCGCTAACCACAACTACAACTGGTGGGATGCAACCGGGACCTACCCGCTGGTTCCCGGTGACGGCCACGGCCACGGCACACACACCACCGGCACGATGGTCGGCAGCGACGGCGGCGCCAATGAGATTGGCATGGCTCCCGGCGCGAAGACAATTCATTGCAAAAACATGACCGACCTTGGCAGCGGCAGCGATGCGACGTTCACCACCTGTTTCCAATGGGACCTGGCCCCGTGGGATTTGAGCGGTTTTAGTCCTGACCCCTCCCAAGCGCCGGATGCCATCAACAATTCCTGGGGATACTGGGGCGGCAATCAACCGCAATTTGAAGATGAAATCGCCGCCTTGCAAGCTGCCGGAATTGCTGTCGAGGCATCTGCCGGCAATGAAGGTTCAAGCTGTGCCACATTACGCTCCCCTGGCGATTATCTGGCGGTAATGACGACCGGTTCCGTCAGCCACACCGGCCCCTTCCCAGGCACCATCACCGGCTTCAGCAGCCGCGGCCCATCCGACCTATATCCCGGCGAATACTTTCCAGATGTGATGGCGCCGGGTCAAAACATCCGCTCCTCTCTGCCGGGTGGCGCGTATGCCTCCTGGAGCGGCACTAGCATGGCGGGGCCGCATGTGACGGCTTTGATCGGCCTGATGTGGGCGGCCGCCCCGGCTCTGCAAGGGAATGTCAATCAGACGTTCGATATTATCCGCGATACGGCCATGCCCCTGACCGGGCAAAACGGGAGCAATTGCGGCGGCAACTATACCTTTGGCCCGAATAATGATTGGGGTCATGGCACGATCAACGCCCTGGCGGCAGTTCAGGAAGCCATTGCCGCCACTAGCCTCGATTTCGACGCCTGGATAGAGGATACGGATTATGACACGGTAGGCCCGGTGGATAATGGTTATGAGCCATCTACCGGGACGTCTCTATGGAAGAGCCGGGGCATTTGGGTGCGTCAGACCTGCGACAACGGCGTGATTCCGCAAGACCCGGAATACGGCCAACAGAATTGCGTCTATGTCAAGGTGTTTAACAACGGGCCTTACGCCGCGCCGCCGCAGATTGCCAATGGCATGGTGGAAGTGTACTGGGCTGATGCGTCGGTGGGCCTGAGTTGGCCGACGCAATGGACTTTGATTGATTCTGTGCCGCTGTCTAACCTGGCGGCCGGTGGGATGACGACCCTGAGTGTACCGTGGTCTCCGGCGGGGGTGGGGCACTATTGTCTGGTGGCGCGTATCGTGTCGGCCGGCGATCCCATCAACACCAATTCGTCCAATATTCCTACATACACGGCGTACAATAACAATGTGGCCTGGCGCAATGTGAATGTGGTGAATCTGAACCCGTTCGCTCCGATGAAGGCGGTCCAGTTCATTCTTCGCAATGTGACGGAGGCGGCGCAGTTCGTAGACTTGGGTTTCGGGCCGGCCAACGATGTGGAGCAGTCTTTCCTGGAGCGGGGCACGGTCACCGTGCATTTTGCGCCAGAGATGTTCCAGCGTTGGGTAGGCGCCGGGGCGCAGGGTTATGGGTTTGAAGTGATTGGTGAGAATACCTTGCAGATCGTTGATGTGCGCGGGGCGCGCTTCGCCCAGATTCCGCTGGGGTTTGAGGAGGAGTACCCGGTTGACGTGACGTTCCAGGTAGACCCGGCGATTACCGAGAAGGCCGTGTATCATATGGACGCCATCCAATATGTGAATGGCAAAGATGGGGTTGGCGGTGTGGGGTATGAAATCACGGTGGAGCCGGCGGCGAATCCTACGGCTGACCTGGGGGATGCGCCGGATAGCACAAACAATATGGGGACGGCCATGTTGGCTTATCCGGGTGTGGCGGCGCAGTTCCCGGTTGTCTTCAATGATTCGATTCCCGGCCCTCTGCACCGGGC
>JAYRVN010000101.1:0-4798 GCA_041918535.1 Chloroflexota bacterium | reverse complement strand
GGATGGTTATCATCCTGGTTTTTGAGGCGCGCAGCGTGGGCTTGCAGG
Organism: Chloroflexota bacterium; assembly: GCA_041918535.1. Classification (GTDB taxonomy): domain Bacteria; phylum Chloroflexota; class Anaerolineae; order Promineifilales; family Promineifilaceae; genus DAOTXO01. The sequence continues at coordinate 4,750 of JAYRVN010000101.1, read as the reverse complement.
CCAGCCAATGGTTTTGGCTGATCGTCGTCACCACCTTGGTGGCGGGGTTGTGTATCTGGATCATCGGCTGGGGTGAGGACGATGATTCGGCCGAATCGCCTGAACAGAGTCAGCCGGAATAGCGGGATCGGCCGAAAATATGATGATCGAAAACAAGCAGTCCGAACCAGCCTCCGTAGAGATGGCGCAAATGCTGATGCAAGCCACCGGCGATCTCTTTGTGGCGCACGATTATACCCTCGATCAACCTCTACCTGGCTTCATTCGCTTTCGTGGCGCGTTTGTGGGCGACCTGGCGCAAGATTACGATCGGCTGCGCGGCCGCTTCGAACCGTATGGTTACACTCCTCTGGTGCGTCGCCAGAACAACGAGCCGGTGTTAATCGCCCAACCCGGCGTCTATGCGCGGCGGGCAGGGCGGTGGGACTGGCTGGTGAATGCCGCGATGTTTGTGGCGACCATCGGCACCACCCTTTTCGCCGGCGCCTTGGGCGATCCACGCTTCACCGGGCGCGAGTTCTGGTTGGGCTGGCCGTTCAGCCTATCCATCTTGCTCATCCTCGGCGCGCATGAGTTAGGCCATTACTTTATGGCGCGCCGTCATGGTGTGCACGTATCGTTGCCCTATTTCATCCCTTTTCCCTCCCTGTTGGGCACAATGGGCGCGGTGATCTTGATGAAGGAACCGATCAAGAACAAGCGCACGTTATTTGATATTGGGGCGGCCGGGCCGCTGGCGGGGCTGGTATTTGCGGTACCGATTTTGTTCTACGGGTTGGCGACATCCGCGGTGGCGCGCTCAGGGCCAGGCTTGTTGGAGGGCAATTCATTGTTTTATGCCCTGGCGAAGATCACGGTTTTCGGCCGATTTCTGCCGGATGGCCTAATGGATGTCCAACTCAACCAGGTAGCCTGGGCCGGCTGGATTGGCTTACTGGTGACGGGGCTGAACCTGTTACCGGTCGGCCAACTGGACGGCGGACATATCACCTATGTTTTGTTTGACCGCTATGTGCGCTACTTTTTCTGGCCGCTAGTGGTAGGGTTGGCTGCGCTGGCCTTGTTCACCGGCACGACCATGTGGTGGCTATGGATTGGGCTGCTGCTGCTTTTCGGCCGAAACCACGCCCAGCCGCTGGATGACGTTACACCGCTCGATCCACGCCGACGCGCACTCGCCATCATCACCCTGATTATCTTTGTCCTGGTCTTTGTCCCCATCCCCCTGCGCCAGATTGGCCTCCAACCGTAATAAAGCAGTAGAGCGAGGAAATCCTCGCTCTACGCTACCCAAACTCTAAGCAACTAACCGAAGGAGGCGTCGCGGCGTTCTAAGCATTTAGATATAGCCTGTCTGCTTCATTAATTTGCCTTCCAGCAGACAGACCCCCACATGTAGCTTCCCACTTGCGCCACAAGTGAGACTATTTTGTGGTTAATTTATATGATACACAAGAATGGGCAGGAAGATAGTGACAATTGTCACCTCTTCTATATGACAAATCCAAAATCATCCGGTTTACCGGAGGCCGACCGATGACCCTGGCCTATCCCATACCCGCGGCGGAAAGTCGCGCTGTAATCGAGGTGAGCCGTTCGCGCTTCATTGCCGTTGTGGCGCCCGCCTTCACGGTGGAACAGGCGCGAGCCTTTATCCAACGCATCAAAGCAGAATTCCCGGATGCCAACCACCATGTTTCAGCCTTTGTCATCGGGCACGGGGCCAGCGTGACGGCGCATTGCCACGACGACGGCGAGCCCTCCGGCACAGCCGGCCAGCCGGTGTTGGCCGTGCTGAAAGGCAGCGGGTTGGGGGATGCGGTGGTCGTGGTGACGCGCTATTTCGGCGGGGTCAAGCTGGGCACAGGCGGTCTGGTGCGCGCCTATGGCGAGGCGGCGCGGGCGGGCCTGGAGCAGACAGCGCGCGCCCAAAGAGTGCCCACCCATACGGTCATGCTGGCTTTGCCCTACAGCCATCTGGAACGGGTGCGCTTGTTGCTGACCGAGCATGGCGGGACTATGCTGGATGAGGTCTTTGCGGGTGATATTCTGCTAACCGTGCGCCTCAGCCGGGCGCGCTTTCCGGCGTTCCAGGCAGCCTTGCAGGAGATGACTCACGGCACATTGACAGCCGAGATTGTCGAAACCTGTCTGGACACCATCATGCCCTGGCCCACGATCTGAGTTGAACCGAGCGGGGAACTGTTTATGAACTCTCTATCCAGGCTGATGCGTCTGCTCTGGTGTCTGATGATCATTGGCGCGGCAGTGACCGGGGCGAGCGGCGGGGCGCGTGACGGCGCGGCGGCGGCGACCCCGACGGCCGATAACCTGCGCAGAGGGGGGATAAGTGTGCAGCCGGAGAGCGCCCATAGCTGGCTGGTGACATTTTCCTCGTCCGATGAACAGCCGGCGGTCAATGTGTGGCTGGGTTTGCCGACGTTGGCGGGGGTGCGGGTGGAGGAAATTTCGGCCGAATCTCCCTCCCCTCCCGACGCGCCCTCTCCCCGTATTCACCTTGACCCGCTCGGCCAAATCGCCGGCCAACCCGTTGCGCGCCTACGCCTGGCGGCTGGCAGCGCCCCCCTGCGCGCCCGCGTGAGCTGGCCTGCTGCGCCGCTCACGCCGCCGCGCCCGCTCCACCCCGCCCTGGAAGCGCTGCTGGCGCGGAGCCTGGTCAATTATCCCTTGCTGGATCGCCCGACCCCCATCACCACGGCCCCGACCGCCGCGCCGCCAACCCACCACAGTCAAAGCCTGCCCGCCCTGAAACTATTCACGGCCGACAGCGGTTTGTATCAACTCACTTATGACGATCTGGTAAACGCCGGCTTCGATCCCGCCGCCGGCGACCCGCGTTTGTGGCAACTTCGGCAGCGCGGCCACCCCGTCGCCATCACTGTCGCCGGTGAAGACGACGGCGCATTTGACCCCGGCGATAGCCTGCGCTTTTACGGCGAAGCCTATGTAGACCTGTATACCGATGAAAACGTCTACTGGCTGACGAAAGAGGCCATGCCGGGACTGCGCATGACCCCCTTGAACGGCGCGCCAGGCGCAGCGCCCATTCCAGCCGACTTCCCGGCGACGTTACATGCCGAAGAGGATACAGCCTACTGGAACACAATGCCCAACGGCGCGGGGCAGGATCATTGGTTCTGGGGGCCGCGCCTCAGCCCCAACACCGCCGGTTTGGAAACGGCGCGGGATTATCGGCTGACGCTACACAATCCATCGCCGACAGCCGCCGGCCTGGCGGTGCGCGTGCAACTGAAGGGCTATACCGGCGGCGGACACCGGAGTCGGCTGTATTTGAACGGCGTTCTCATCGCCGACGCCGCCTGGAGCGGGCAGGTTGTGTCTATTCAAGCCGCGACGGCTGACGCGGCCCTCTTGATAGACGGGGACAATCTGCTCACGGTCGAAGCGGCGCCCAGCGACGAGCCGGTTGATCAATTTCTGGTGAACTGGCTGGAACTTGACTATTTTGACACCTATGCGGCCGAGAACGACCAGTTATTTCTGGGGCCGCCCGCTGCCGGCGCGTTCAAATTCACGCTGACGGGGTTCACGACGGCCGACCCGCTCGTCTACGACATCACGAACCCGGCGGCGGCGCAGCCTATCAACCAGGCTGTCGTCAGTCCGTTTAACGGCGGCTATCAACTGCAATTTGAGCGCCCGAACACAGCCGCCAGCCGTTACCTGGCTCTCACGCCAACCCAGATCAAGACGCGGGCTCATTGGCAACTGGACACGCCTTCGGACTGGCGCACACCCGCTCACGGCGCGGATTATATCGTTATCACGCCGCATGCGTTCATGGCGGCGGCCGAGCAATTGGCGGCGCACCGCGCGGCGCAAGGCTTGCGCACGGCGGTGGTGGATGTCGCCGATATTTACGATGAATTTAACGACGGTTTCTTCAGCCCGGAGCCGGTCCGCGACTTCCTGGCCTACGCCTACGAGAACTGGGGCGCGCCGCCGCCGGCCTATGTTGTGTTGCTGGGCGATGGTTATGGCGATTACAAGGATAACTTGCAGACGGGGACGGCTAACTATGTGCCGCCCAAGCTGGTAGAGACGGCGACTTTCGGCCAGGTGCCGTCAGACAACTGGTTTGCGGCGGTGGCCGGGGATGATATTTTGCCGGATATGTTGATCGGGCGCTTGAGCGCGGAATCGGCCGATCAAGCGCAAATCATCGTAGACAAGGTGGTGGGCTATGATTCGGCCGAATCCGATCAGCCCTGGAACCGCAACGTCCTATTGGTGGCCGATGATGACGACCCCATCTTCGAAACTATCTCCGATCAACTGGCCGCGCAGACCCCCTTCACCTACACCACGCCGCGCGTGAATGCGGCCGATTACCCGCCGGGGAATCCCACCAGCGATATTCAAGCCGGCATTAACGCCGGCGCGGTGCTGGTAAATTACACCGGCCACGGCGAGTTTTTCCGTTGGGGTCAGTGGGACAACAACGGCGTGGCCCAATCCATTTTCAGCCTCGGTGACATTGATGCCTTGACCAACAGCGACCGCCTGCCTTTCATCACCATCGGCAACTGCCTTAATGGCTTCTTTTCCGCCTCCAGCGCCAATATCTCCCTGGCCGAAGCGTTGCAGCGCGCTCCCGGCAAAGGCGCTGTCGCGGTCTGGGCAGCCGCCAGCCTGGGCTATCCTTCCGGTCACCAGGAACTCCTGAATGACTATTACACCGCCGTCTTTCGCGACGATCTCACCGGTC
>JAYRVN010000100.1:0-6182 GCA_041918535.1 Chloroflexota bacterium | reverse complement strand
CACTTCGGTTTGGATATCGGAGATTTCTCCGGCAAAGGGGGCCGTCAGGGTCATCCGGGCCAGGGCGGCCTGGGCTGCGTCGCGCCCGGCTTGCGCTTGCGCCAGAGCGGCTTGCGCCTGGGCGGCGGCGGCTTCGGTTTGTTGTACGGCGGCGGAGGCCTGGGCGCGCGCAGCTTGCGCCTGATCAATGGCGGCCTGGGCTACGGCTAACTGTTCGGGTGTCGGCCCGGCCTGCCGCAATTCGAGTTGCGCCTGGGCAATGGTTCGTTGGGCTGCCGCCACGGCTACGCCGGCTTGCGCGGCGCGTTGCTCATCGGCAGTTGGGCCGCGGCGCAGGTCGTCGAGGGCGGCCTGGGCGGCTGTGACGGCGCTTTGGGCGGCGGTTAGGGCGTAACGCGCCTGCTCTTCTAATGTGCCATAGATGCCCTGGCGCACGATTTCGTCGTACCGATCTTGGGCGACGCGTTGGTTGGCTTGCGCGGCGGCCAGTTGCGCTTCGGCCGAACGTAGTTGTGCATTGCGTGCGCCGGCTAGCGCGACATCGCGGTTGGCATCCGCTTGGGCTACCAGCGATTCGGCCGAACGCACATTGTTTTCCAACGTGGCTATCTCTTGCGTCATCGGCTCAGATACCAGCAGCGCGTACTGCGCCGTCGCCGCCGCCACGCCGGCTTCAGCCGCCGCCACCCCCGCTTCGGCTGCGCTGCGCTGCGCCTCGGCGGCTTGTCGGCCGGCATCAGCCAGGGCTACGGCGGCTTCCGCCTGCCGTCCGGCTGCTTCCAATTCGGCCGCTTCCAGGCGCAGCAAAGGATCGCCGGCCTCAACCCGGTCCCCGCGTTGCACCAGAATAGCCGCCACCCGGCCACCCGTTAAGAAAGCCAATTCGGCCGAACGATACGGCGCCAGATTCCCCGACGCCGACACCACATCCACGCCTGTATCCACCGGTTGGATGACCGGCGTGGCGATAGGCGTTCCCTCGTCGGCCGGCGTCGGGGCCAGAAAGCGCGTGTACACCCAATAGACCCCCACGCCGACAATCACTGCTGTCATCAATAACCCGAGCCAACGCTGAACTTTCATAGCTTTTCCTTTCAAGCCAGACCTGCCCGGAGATGTCGGACAGGCCCCCTGTTATTCATGCTTGATCGCCTCGATAATGTTGACCCGGCCGGCGCGCCAGGCCGGATACAGCGAGGCGGCGACGGCAACGCCGATTGCCAACCAGAAACTCCACGCCATAGCCCCATAAGGCGTCTGGCGTGTCAGCGCAAAGCCGCCGATCTGCCGCAGACCGATGATGAAAACATCCGTTAACACCGCCCCAAATCCCAAACCAAATACGGCGCCGATAAACCCGATGGCGGTCGCCTCCGCCATGATCATGCGGCGGACCTGCGCTTGGGACATGCCCAGGCTGCGCAGCCCGCCCAACTCACGCGTGCGTTCGAAGACATTCATGAGCATGGTATTGATCACGCCCAAAGCGGCCACCACCAGACCAATCGCGCCGAGTACATCGAACAGCGAGAGCGCCTCGCCGCTTAGAGCGCGTACCTTTTCTTGAAATTCCGCCCGGGTCTCCACCACCAGTTGATCCCCACGCGAAATATCCTTCTCGATCCGTTGCTCCAAGGCATCCAGGTCAGCGCCGGGGGTGAGATTGAGCGCGAAGCGGCTGACATCGCGCAATCCGAAATAGCGCCGCAAATCCGACCATGTCCCGGTGATGACCGGCAATTCGCCGCCGGAAAAATCAATGACAATTCCGGCAATGCGGAAAGGTTGCTCTCCGCGCCGGGTTTCCAGCACCAGTGTGTCGCCCACAGCCAGGGCGTAGCGCGTAGCGGTATCGGCGCTGATGTAAACCGTCTGCCCTTGCGCCATAGCCGCGATAATGCCTGCCGGATCCGGCCCGCTATCCACCTGGAGGTTGCGCACATTCAGAAATGTATGGGGGTCAATGGCGTCAAAAATGGCGAACTCAGATGCACGGTCGGGAAAGATCAGACGGGTGGTGACGAAGCGTGAGCGCGTAATGGCGGTGACTTCCGGCAAGGCCAGCAGCCGATTCTCGATTTCCGGGCGCATGGCGCTGGTTGAATAAACGGTCATATCCCCGGCCAATGCCGTATTCATCCAGGAATCAATGTCCACGCTAAAACTGTCGGTCAAGCCTTGAATGCCGATGACCATGCTGATCCCGACCATTAAGGCGGCCACCGTCAAGGTGGTGCGTCCTTGCGCCCGCTTTATGTTGGCGCTGCCTAATCGTCCCTCATTGCCGAATAGCCGGCGAATCGGGTAGCCTGCCAGGCGCTCCAACGGGCCGATAAGCAGCGGAATACACAGGGTTGCGCCTAGGAGGAGAAAAAAGATAGCGCCCTGGCCGATGATCGCCGCCATTTCCGGTCGCAGTGGGACGTAGTAAATGACGCCGATGGCTGATAATACGGTGATTGGGCCGAAGCGTAGGCCGGTGTGTCGCCAGCGGCTTTCATCCACCCGGCCTTGAACGCGTAAGGCTTGTAAAGGGGAGACGCGTCCCGATTGTAGGGCGGGCAGCGCGGCGGCGCTGAGGGTGACAACGATGCCCAGGGCCACAGCACGCAAGAGGGAAAGAAATTCGGCCGAAACGACGCTAATAGTTTGGGCGGTGTAACTTGCCATGAAGCCGATTAAGCCCCGCGCCAGCGCCAAACCGAAGCCCACACCCAGGATGGAACCGAGCACGCCGAGAATGATGGCTTCGGTGAGTACCATACCGATACTTTGGCGGCGAGTCATGCCCAGGGCGCGCATCATGCCGATCTCGCGCGTGCGCTCCACCACCGTCATGGCAAACGTGTTGTAAATGAGAAAGGAGCCGACAAAAATGCTGACAATACTGAAGAAATTCAGGCCTACCTGGTAGTTCTGAATGCTGGCGACGACCAACTCTCCTCGCGATGCCGGGTAATCCACGTTGAGATCGTCGCCCACCAGGTCTTGCAACTCCCGGCGCAACTGTTCCAGATCGGCGCGCTGCGCGGCCACAACGTCGGCGGCGACCACCTCGATTTGCGTCAGGCGTCCCCCGAGGTTGAAAAGCTCTTGCGCCACGCTGAGCGGCATGATGCCGACAACCCCTGCGTTAGCCAGACCAATGCCTTCTTTGGCGATAAGTCCGACAACGCGGAAGCGGGTAATGCCGCCAACAGGCGTTAACAGCTCAAAATCATCGCCTACTTCGACCTCTTTATCCTGAGCGTACTCGTCCACCAGGATAAGGCTGTAACTGGTTTCATCCGCTTCTAACAACCGCCCGGCGACCAGTTGGTAATCATGCGCCTGGGGGTCCAGCAGGGGGTCAACGCCGAGCGCCCAAAAGTTAGTGCCGGGCGCTAATGCCCCGCCTGCGCCATACTGGATTTCATAGGCGTCGGCATCTTCGGCGGCCAGGGTTGTGGCCTGAGCCGTCGGCAGAGCCAGGGCGACGCCGGGCGCGCGGCGCGCCAGGGTCAGAATGCCTTCATCGAAACTTTCACCCCGGATGTTGGAACTAATCCACAGATCGCTCTGCCCGGCTGTCTGGTCAAAGAAGCCGTTGATGGCGGCCAGCGTGCTGCTGTTGGTGGCATCTACGGCCACGACAACCGCCACGCCGACGATGATTCCGAGCAAGGTGAGCAGCGTGCGCGTACGGCGGATTAACAGACCGCGCCAGGTGAGGGGCGCAAGGTTGAGATGGCGAAGCCATGTCCAGCGCAACATAAATAAGACTTTAGGGCCAGGGTAGGGTTGGAAGTTGAGGGAGGGAGAAATGAGCCCTCCCATTGATTACAATTCTAGCTCTTGCATCACCTGCATGATCGCGCGCATGTCCTCATCCAAGCCTAGCTTGTGCAAGATGCGCAGTTCCCGCACAGTCTGACCATCCTTGAGGAAAACCACGCGATCCGCATGACTGGCCGCGCGCGGGTCGTGAGTGACCATGACAATGGTCTGTCCTAGCTCATCACACGAACGCCGCAGCAGCTCCAAGACCGCCTTGCCGGATTGAGAATCGAGATTACCCGTCGGCTCGTCTGCCAGCACAATTTCCGGGTCATTGACGAAGGCGCGAGCAATGGCGACCCGCTGTTGTTGCCCGCCGCTCAGTTGATCCGGTTTGTGATCCCGCCGGTCGCCCAGTCCCACCATGTCCAGCAGGCGTTTGATCTTATCGCGGGCGCGCCGCACATCCTGACCGTCAATCAGCAGGGGCAACGCCACATTCTCTTCCGCCGTCAGGGTAGGCAATAAGTTGTAGAATTGAAAAATAAAACCCACTTTACGCCGCCGCACGAGCGTGATTGCATCATCGGAGAGTTGTGAGATGGGTTGTCCGGCCAAAACGATTTCACCCTGGCTAGAGTCGTCCAGCCCGCCTAGCAAATGCAGCAATGTGCTTTTGCCCGAACCGGATGGCCCCATAATGGCCACAAACTCGCCCCGGTTGACGCTAAAGTCAATACCCGTCAGGGCATTGACGATGACTTCACCCATTTGATATTGCTTGGTCACTTGTTTCGCTTCCAGCACCGGCATAGCCCACCACCCGTTTAACAAAATCTAGGCAATACTATTACAAAAACGGATTGCGCTGTAGGCTACGGTGATGGCTCTATCCTCTTTCTAACTTTGTGAACAACGTCACAAACGTTCGACGAGTAGGCGAGGGCCGAGCAGTTGCCGGGGCAAATGGGTTGACAAGAGGTTGACAGCCTGTTACAACTACCGGTATTAACGCGAAATTAATGGTCGTTCAGCTTGTCTGATGCGGAGAAAAGTATGCACCCTAAAATTAGCCGTCGTGATTTTCTGCGTGTTGCCGGCGTGAGCGCGCTAGGTCTAACCACGCCTTATGTCTTGTTGCCCCACCGGGTCGCGTTAGCCGATTGGTTGGGCGTGCTGAACCCCAACCAAACTTCGGCCGATGTTTTCGGTCTGTCGGTGGCGTCGGGCGATCCGACAGCCAGCGGCGTCATCCTTTGGACGCGGGTAAATGCGGAGCAGTGGCAGGAGAATAAGTCGCTGTTGTTTGAAGTGGCATTGGACGAGGCGTTCAGCCAGGTGGTCAAGCAAGGGACAATCCCCGGCGCAGCCTTCGGGCCGGATCGAGATTATACGGTGAAAGTGGATTTGGACGGTCGCCTGGAAGCCGACACAACCTACTACTATCGTTTTGGCTACCGCGGGACTATTAGCCGAATCGGCCGATGCCGCACCCTACCCGCCCCCAATGCTGATCTCGCCAGCCTCACTCTGGGCCTGGTCAATTGCCAGCATTTCGGTCAGGGTTACTATCCCGCCTATTATCACCTGGCCCAACTGCCGATTGACTTCGTTTTGCATTTGGGCGACTACGTTTACGAAACCGACACGTTGGATAGCCCTTACCCGGATCGGCAGTTCAGTCTACCTAGCGGCAACCCGGTGGTCTACACGCTGGAAGATTACCGCTTTCTGTACCGAACTTATCACAGCGATCCATACATCCAGTTGGCGCATGAGCGGTTTACCTTTATCAACATCTGGGATGATCATGAAACGGCCAACGACTGCTATTGGGATTACGCGACCGATTCGGCCGGCATCCCGGACCACCCGTTGGCGGAAGCTGCCCCGGAAGTGCGCAATCAACTCAAGCTGGCCGCGATGCAAGCCTGGAGTGAGTATATCCCGGCTCGCCCGGCGGTTAACCCTGACGCTACCCATCCACATGATTATTTGACCATCTATCGTTCGTTCCGGTTCGGCAATCTGGTGGATTTGTTCATGACGGATGAGCGTACCTATCGAACCCCGCCGCCTTGTGGTCTGAACTTTATCGGGCAGCGCTACGCAACGCTAGGTTGTGAAGCGCAAACCGACCCGGCCAATACCATGCTGGGTTTCACACAACGGGACCAGTTGTTGAATGGATTGCTTGGCTCCAACGCTCTTTGGAAGGCCTGGGGCAATGAAGTCTTTCTTGGTCCGTTGAAGGCCAAGCGACCGGCCGGTTCGCTAGACAAGGGATTGCATTACACGTTGGATGCCTGGAGTGGCTACGAGTATGAGCGGGCGGCCATCGCTTCGGCGTTGAAGCAAGCCAATCTCAAAAACCTGATTGTGCTCACCGGGGACTTGCATGCGTTCTTGGGCGCGTATTTCAAGCT
>JAYRVN010000099.1:0-4493 GCA_041918535.1 Chloroflexota bacterium | reverse complement strand
CGCCGGCGGAATCCCCTTCCACGATGTACATCTCGCACTTGTTGGGGTCGCGCTCGGAGCAATCCGCCAGCTTGCCGGGCAGCGTCAGCGTTTCCAGGGCGCTCTTGCGCATCACCAGTTCGCGCGCCTTGCGCGCCGCATCGCGCGCGCGCGAGGAGGTGAGGCAGCGCTCAATGATCTTCTTGGCGTCGCGCGGATTCTCCTCCAGATAGGTGGCGAAGGCGTCGGCGGCCACGGCGGCCACAATGCCGGCCACCTCCGGGTTCATCAGCTTGACCTTGGTCTGGCTCTCAAATTGCGGGTCGGGGTGCTTGATGCTGACGATGGCCGTCACCCCTTCCCGCGTGTCGTCGCTGGAAAAGTTGGGGTCTTTTTCCTTGAGGTAGCCGTTTTTGCGCGCGTAGGTGTTGAGGACGCGCGTCAGGGCGGTGCGCAGGCCGGTGAGGTGGGAGCCGCCGTCGGGGGTGTGGATGGTGTTGGCGAAAGCGTATTCGGAGATGGCCACGCCGCCGGTGTATTGGATGGCGATCTCCACATCCACATTATCCACCTCTTTGCGGGCGTAGACGGGGTCGTGCAGCACCTGGCGGTTGCGATTCAGATAGCGCACAAAGGATTTCAGCCCGCCTTCAAAGTAGAAGTTCGTTTCGCGGGGCAGGTCGCCGCGCTCATCGGTGAAGGTGAGGAAGACGCCGGTGGTGATGAAGGCCATCTCGCGGAAGCGATTCATCAATGTGTCGTAACGATAGATGACCTCATGGTCGAAGATGGTCTCATCGTAGCGGAAGCGGGTGGATGTGCCGGTATGTTCGTCGGGTTCGGCCGATCGTATCTGCCGCACCGCATACGCCGGCTTACCCCGTTCGTAACGCTGCCGCCACACGCCCCCATCGCGCACCACCGTCACCTCCATCCACTCCGACAAGGCGTTAACCGCCGCCGCGCCCACCCCATGCAGACCGCCGGACACCTTGTAGGCGGCGTTGTCAAATTTACCGCCCGCGTGCAAGGTGGTGTGCACCACTTCCAGCGCCGACACCTTTTCGGTGGGGTGCATGTCAACCGGGATGCCGCTGCCGTTGTCCGTCACCGTGACGCTGTTATCGGCGTGGATGGTGATAGAAATGTGATCACAGCGGCCGGCCAGAACTTCGTCAATCGAGTTGTCCACGATTTCATACACAAGGTGATGCAAGGCTTTGTTGTCGGTGCCGCCGACATACATGCCCGGCCGCCGGCGGACGGCCTCCAGGCCCTTCAGGACTTGAATGCTGCCGGCGTCGTAGGTGGTAGGGGAGGTGGGTGTGGTCATACGGTCAACTCAGGCATTTGCGCCGCAGTCAGGCGCGTCTGTTCACGATAGAAAATGAAGAGGGCGTTGAGTAAAGAAGTGAGAATAAAAGCCTGGCCGACAATGCTGACCAGAGTGAGCCAGGAACCGGCATCAGCCAGTCGCCAGAGCATGCCGACGGTGCGGCCGATCAGGAGCGCCAGGGCGGGCAACAGGATGGCCCGGCCGAAGGAGCGCCGGACGAATTGCGCGCTGTTGAGCAACGCGCGCAGGGCCGACAAACGGTCTATGAACAGGCCGGGCAAGCTGAAGGCCAGCGAGACGATGAGCCATAAGAGCAAGCCGGAGGCCACGGCGACGCCGACCAGCACCAGGCCGGGTGAGATGAGGGCGAGGAGGGTGAGGAAAAAGGCGAGCGGGAGGTAGCAGGCCAGGAGGATGAGGAATAACAGGCCGGCCAGGCTCAGGTGGCGCAGGCAGTTACGCAGGAGGATTCGGCCGAATCCCTGCCTTTGCACCCCGCCATGCGCTACCACTGCCGCCATCAAACTGAAGTACACCCCGCCCAAGAGCAAGCCAAGCAGCAGACACACTCCCCAGGCGGCCAGAAAGACCCCCCAGTCCGTCACCGGCAACACCAGCGGCGTCACCGGCGTCGTCGGCGGCGTCAGACCGCCCATCAAGGCCGGCACGCCCAGGAAGGGCACGGCGATTTGCGTGATCACGTTAAAGCTTTGGGCGGCGTCCGTCAGCAGGGTCAGCGCATTGGCATCCACCAGACCAAGCGACAACACTTGCGCCTGCCATTGGTTCAACCAGGGGGTTAGCAGCGACGCCGCCCCCAGGCGCGGGCCAATCCAATACAGGCAATCCAGGGCTACCGGCAAGGCCAGCAGCCAGGGATGGCGAGTCGTCAATTCAAACCCCGCCTTCAACGTGGTTGAAAGCGTGGGCGGCGCAAGGGTTTTATCGCGGTTTTGCATCATGCTCGACACTCAGTTCATAATGGACACCATATTATACCACGGATGTTCTAGCGCTGCGAACTGATTCGGCCGATTTTAACCGCTCTGTTTGCCTGTCGCCAGCCGCCGGGAATTCAGATAAACTCCGCTGGTCACACCCTCTGCCGGGCAGACACAAAATCTGCCCCGCTGCGGGCGGAGGTGTCTAATTGGTGACAAATGGGTATAATATGGGTGACAATCGCCCTGGCGCGGCGATAGCTTCGGCAGCATAGACCCATTGCCTGTGTGGTTGTGGCCGGCGTCCTCGCCATTCACCGCGGGGCGCCCATTTTGCCTGGACAAGGAGCGACGCTATGGTTGATGTGCAACTTATCGCCCGACGAATCGCCGAGAACATCGAACGGGTCATTGTCGGCAAACGCCGGGCCGTCGAACTGACGGTGTTGGGTTTATTGGCCCAGGGACACATCTTGATTGAAGATGTGCCCGGCACAGGTAAAACCGTCCTGGCGAAAGCGCTGGCGAAGTCGGTGGGCTGCGTTTTTCAGCGCATGCAATTCACGCCTGATATGCTGCCCAGCGATGTGACCGGCATCTCCATTTTCAACCAGAAAACGCGCGAATTTGAATTTCGTCCCGGCCCGATTCACGCCCAGATTGTGCTGGTGGACGAGATTAACCGGGCCACACCCAAGACGCAATCCGCCCTGCTGGAAGCCATGGCGGAGCGCCAGGTGACGGTGGACGGCGTGACTTATCCCCTGAACCCGCCGTTCATGGTTCTGGCCACGCAAAACCCGATTGAGTACGAGGGCACATTTCCCTTGCCCGAAGCGCAACTGGATCGGTTTATGTTGCGCATTCGCCTGGGCTACCCCGCCCGGCTGGAAGAGATCGAGATTTTGGATCGGCAACAATACACCCATCCGCTGGACAGTTTAGCCCAGGTGGCCTCGGCCGAGGAATTGCGCGGCGCCCAGGAGGCGCTCAAAGATATTTACCTGGATCGCCTGGTAAAGGAGTATATCGTTGACCTGGTGCGCCAGACGCGCCAGACGGCTGATGTGTATCTCGGGGCCAGTTCGCGGGGAGCGCTGGCTTTATATCGTCTCTGCCAGGCGCGGGCCGCTTTGTATGGGCGGGATTATGTGCTGCCCGACGATGTCAAGGTGCTGGCCGAACCCGTGTTGGCGCATCGGGTGATTGTCGGCCCGGCGGCGCGCATCAAAGACGTGCAGGCCGGGGAGATTGTGCATGAAATCCTGGACAAGCTGCCGGTGCCGGTGATGCAGGGACGCTGAGGCCGCCGAATCAGGCTGGTAACGCTATGATGCCTCCGCAAAGACGCAGTCTGGCCTTTATGGTGATGGCTGTAGCCTGTCTGGTGGCCGGGCTGGCTACCGGACGCGACCTCTGGTTTACGCTGGCTTATCTGCTGGGGTTACTGATCCTGGCGTCGTTTCTGTGGGCTTGGGTCAATCTGCGCTATGTGCACATTTCGCGCCACACGCGTTCACGCCGCACGCAGGTGGGGCAGCCGTTGGAAGAGCGGTTCACGGTGCGCAACACGAGCTTTCTGCCCAAATTGTGGATAGAGGTGCGGGATTATTCAACCTTGCCGGGTCATCATGCCAGCCGGGTGGTGCATAATATTCGGCCGAAAGGCACATTCTATTGGCGCGCCATCACCCTCAACCAGTTGCGCGGACGCTTCCAACTCGGCCCGCTATCCATCGCCTCCAGCGACCCGTTTGGCCTCTTCCCGATGGAACGCCAGATCGTGGCGACCAATAGCCTGGTGGTCTACCCGTTAACCGTGGATATTCACACCTTCTCTTTGCCGGTCGGTTTGCTGCCCGGCGGCGACGCCCTGCGTCGGCGTTCCGTCACCCTCACCACCAATGCGGCCGGTGTGCGTGAATACGCCCCCGGCGACAGCTTCAACCGCATCCACTGGCCCAGCACGGCCCGGCGCGATCGCTTGATTGTGAAGGAATTTGAGCTAGACCCGCTGACCGACATCTGGATTGTGGTGGATATGGCCCAATTCGAGCATGTATCGCATCCGACGGAAGCGCTGGAACTAGCCCCCTACGAATTGGCTAAGATGTCCTGGCGCGAACTAGAAGCCGCCCGCCAGGTGAAACTGCCGCCCTCCACGGAAGAGTACACGGTGACGGTGGCGGCGTCGCTGGCGCAATTCTTTTTGCGGCAGGACCGGGCGGTGGGCATGG
>JAYRVN010000098.1:0-2045 GCA_041918535.1 Chloroflexota bacterium | reverse complement strand
TGCCGTCCGGCATGCCGGGAATGGGCGAGGAGATGGAGAGAGCGATGCAGCACGCGCCACAGCCGGGGCGGCAGGGGAAGAGCGCAGAGGAGCTGGGGGGCAGGGGAGCAGGGGGGAAACCCACGGCCCTTTTCCCCTGCACCCCCGCACCCCCGCTCCCCTGCTCTTTAAAGACTCTCACCCGGCCGATTATATTCCACCTCGACGATCTCGAAATCGCCGTAAGTCAGATCCCCCTCTGGCATCCGCCAGAAGACCTCGCCGCGCACAGGTAGGTTAAGTCCGCCGCGTAGCCCATACTCCAGAGTGGGTGTGTGCCAGGGCAACCACACGTACTCGCCATTCACCTCCCGATAGCGCATGGCCTCAAAGGTGGTGGGGCGGCCGTGATCATCGAAAAACATTCGGCCGCTGACTGTGCGACCGTGGTCGGTCATGGCTACGTCGGCTGAGTGATCGTCAACGGATGTCCAGGTTATATAGTCGCTTAAGTAGGCGATGGGGAACCAGATCATCTCGCTTAGGTAGCGCACTTGGGTGCCGAGGCTGAGCTTTTCACTGCGGTCGTCAAAGATGGTGAAAAGTCCGGCGGCCTTGCCGAACATGTGCCCTTGGCCGTCCTTGTAGGAATCGTGGGCGCTCATGAGTGGCAACCCGAACATCTTAAATCGCGCCTGCCAGACCATAGCCGGCGGGTCGATCGTGAAGACCTGATCAGCAGCCATCGGCATCCACGGCTTGTCCAATCCTTGACGGAAGCGACCGACCTGCCGCACGCGCGCGGTGCGGATCCATGGCTTGCCGACAACGCCTGTCCAGTTCATGTAGCGTTGCACCGGTTCCGGCAAGCCCTGGAGCATGTCGGCAGTGACGAGGAAATCTTTTGTCTTAGCTTGTTTCAACATGATGAGTCCTCTCATTACGAAAATAGTACGACCACCAAATTCATGGTCGCGTGCAGGACAATGGGGGGATAGACGCTCTCCGTTCTCGCTCGGGCATAGCCGTATACCACACCCCATACGGTTGCGTTGAGCACTTGAACGGCTACAAAGAGCCAGGGTGCACCGACCAAGGCGTTTCCGGCGTGCAACAAACCGAAAGCCAATCCACTTGACCAAACGGCCAGATGACCGCTTGGGTTAGCGGGATAAAGGTGTTGAAAGGCCAGGAGTAGGGCGGCAAACACTACCCCGC
Organism: Chloroflexota bacterium; assembly: GCA_041918535.1. Lineage (GTDB taxonomy): Bacteria > Chloroflexota > Anaerolineae > Promineifilales > Promineifilaceae > DAOTXO01. The sequence goes on along the minus strand of JAYRVN010000098.1, from coordinate 848 downwards.
GCCACATCGTTTCTTCTACTAGGGGCACAGTGACAACTTCTGTCACGAGCCACTGGTTTCCGCTATATGGCGTCGCCCTGTTCGTCAGCCACAGATAAATGCCCACGATGCCACAGTTGGCGATCAGCATCACCAACAGCATCCGCCCATATTGCCGCGTCCGGCCAACCTGAAACCCCAGCAGCCGTGGCCGCCACACGACAAGCAACAATAGCGGGAGGATCACATGGGCGCGCGAGACGATACCGTAAAGCGTGGCCATCCCCGCTGACGCCTCTAGATCGGGAAAGCGCGCCGAAATGAAGCGATTGTATGCCTGGTCAATGAGCACGAACACGGCACAAAAGGCGATGAGCGCCGCGATAATCCACAGCGCACGCCAATGGTTGCGCCGTTCGTCCGGCAGGTGGATTCTGGGCGTCATGGTGTTCATGATTGCTGATACCTCCAAAAACAGGCTGCTGGTAGTATAGGTGGCCCAGCGCGGATTGTGCCTCTACCAAAAGATAGAGATTGACAATAATGCCGTCTAATCTAATGGGGGTGTATGAAGAAGCGGCGGACGCTTCGACTACACGGGCGGATACTTGGCCGCCAGCCGCCTCACGGTATTCATGCCGCGTATTGTTGACGACAGGCCCAACACCTTCTCCAGCCCCGCCATAGCGAAGTTCTTCTCCGAGACCGGGCTGCGGCGCAACCAGTACACTTCGCGGCCGTGCACGTGGAAGTCGTCGCTGGCGCTGCGATAGGCCATCAGCTTCTCCCGTGCTGCCTTGGCCGGCGGCGCTTTCAGCAAGGCGACCATCGTCGCGAACGCCTCGGCTGCCTCGTCCGGGCCGAACGGC
>JAYRVN010000097.1:0-6273 GCA_041918535.1 Chloroflexota bacterium | reverse complement strand
GCGGAACCTAGAGAGTCGGCCCACAGGCTGGAAGGCGGATGTTAGCGCGGCGAGTGAATGGGCCAGGGAGTTGGTCGGGCGAATAGCTGTAGCCTGATCCGGCGTCGCCTCCGTTAGCGGGCTGAGGTTTCGGGTGGTTCCAAGCGGCCGCCTGTGATCTGAAAGTGGGGCAGCCTGGCTGCCCAATGTGGGTGGCACCACGGGAGTTGAAAACAGACGCTCTCGTCCCAAATCTGGGACAAGAGCGTTTTTTTGTTGGGTGTGGCGTGTGAAAGGCATTTATCAATCCAGGTGATGGGAGATCATGATGGACAAACAGATGTACGCGCCGTCGTTGGCGGCGTTTCGCGAGTTGGCGCAGGCGGGGGGGGCCAATTTAATCCCCGTCTACCGGGAGTTCGCCGCCGACTTGGAGACGCCGGTGTCGGTCTATTTGAAGTTGATGGATCAGGCCGGCCCGTCGTTTTTGCTGGAATCGGTGGAAGGCGGGGAGCAGATCGGCCGTTATTCTTTTGTGGGGGTTCATCCACGCAGCACATTGTCCTTGCGCGGTCGGGAGCTTCGCCAAACAGATCACCTGGGGCAGGCGCAGCAACGCCGGTTGACGGCCGGTGAGGATGTGCTGAGCGTGCTCAAGGCGGAAGTGAGCCAGTTCACGCCGGCGCGTGTGCCCGGTCTACCCCGTTTCATTGGCGGGGCGGTGGGGTATATGGGGTATGATGTGGTGCGGTTTTTTGAACGCCTGCCGGATTCGGCCGAAACCATTCTCCCCACCCCCGACGCCGTCTTCTTATTAGCAGATACCCTGGTCGTCTTTGATCACGCCCGCCACCGCCTGCTCATCCTTTCCAATGCCGTAGTCGGCGATGATGTAAACGCCGCCTATGTGGAAGCCATTCAGCGGATTGAACAGGTCAGCGAACGGCTCTTACGCCCGTTGCCGGCTATCCCCCAATGGCGCAGGTATGCTCCCGGCGTCCGGGATCACACGCTGCGCTCGAACATGAGCCAGGCGCAGTATGAAGAGATCGTGCGCCGGGCCAAAGAGTACATTGCTGCCGGCGATATTTTCCAGGTCGTGCTCAGCCAGCGTTTCAGCCGGCCAACTGACGCCCATCCCTTCGCCATCTATCGGGCGCTGCGTATGTTGAACCCGTCGCCCTATATGTTCTATTTTGATTTCGGGGATGAGGCGTTACAAGTGGTGGGGGCCAGTCCGGAGATGCATGTGCGCACCGAAGATGGGGTGGTGCAAATTCGGCCGATTGCCGGCACACGCCCGCGCGGCGCGGATGAAGCAGACGATAAACGCCTGGCTCAAGAGCTGCTCCAAGACCCCAAGGAACGCGCCGAACACGTCATGCTGGTAGACCTGGCGCGCAACGACGTGGGGCGCGTCAGCCAGTATGGAAGCGTGAGTGTGCGCGACCTGATGGTCATCGAGCGTTATAGCCACGTCATGCACATCGTCAGCCACGTCGAAGGACGCCTGAGGCCCGGCCTGGACGCCTTTGACCTGATGCGCGCCACCTTTCCGGCCGGCACCGTCAGCGGCGCGCCGAAGGTGCGCGCCATGGAGATCATCGAGGAGTTGGAAGGGCAGCGGCGCGGTCTCTACGCCGGAGCCGTCGGCTACTTTGGTTACGACGGCAGCCTGGACACCTGCATCGCCATTCGCACCATGCTCATGAGCGGCGACACCGTCTACATCCAGGCCGGAGCCGGCATCGTCGCGGACAGCCAACCGGCTAACGAATATCAGGAATGTGTCAATAAAGCCGGCGCTCTGGCGGAAGCCGTCAGACGCGCCGAATCCGGCCTGCTGTAAAGGCATTTATTTACCCTTAAGCGGATCCAACATGAATATGACCCCCCGAAAACGTGTATTCAGCGGCATTCAGCCTTCCGGCAACATTCATCTCGGCAACTATCTGGGCGCGATCCGTCAATGGGTGCAGGGCCAGGCGGAGAAGGTCAACTTTTTCTGCGTGGTTGATTTGCACAGCCTGACCGTGCCGCAAGACCCCAAGCAATTGCACCATGAGACGCGCTCACTGACGGCATGGCTGCTGGCGGCGGGGATTGATCCCGACCAATGCACCTTATTCATTCAGAGCCACGTGGCCGCCCATGCGGAAGGCTGCTGGTTGCTCAACTGCGTAACGCCGCTCGGTTGGCTCCAGCGTATGACGCAGTTCAAAGACAAGTCGGCCAAACAAGAGAGTGTGTTGACCGGTTTGCTGGATTACCCGGTGCTCCAAGCGGCCGATATTTTGCTTTATGATGCGCATGAAGTGCCGGTCGGCGAAGACCAGAAGCAGCATGTGGAATTGACGCGCGACATCGGTCAACGCTTCAATAGCTTGTACAACCAGGAGTTCTTCACCATTCCCGAACCGATCATCCCCACAGTCGGCGCGCGGGTGATGGGTTTAGACGACCCCGGCGTGAAAATGTCGAAGAGTCTGGCCCATCTGCGCGGACATGCGGTGCGTTTGGCGGACGATCCGCAGGAAATCATGGCCGTCTTTAAACGCGCCGTCACCGACTCCGGGCGCGAGATTGTTTTTTCGGATGACCCGGCCAAAGCGGGTGTGAACAACTTGCTGGCCCTGTATAAAGCCATCACCGAAAAATCGGAGGCAGAGGTATTGGCCGATTTTGCGACGGCCAGAGGCTATGGCGACCTAAAGGTGCGGGTGGCGGAAGTGGTGATTGAGATGTTGACACCCATTCGGTTGCGCCATGACCAATTGATGCAGGATACGGCCGAACTCGACCGCTTGCTGGCGCGTGGGGCGGAGCGAGCGGCGGCTGTGTCTGTGCCTAAACTGGCGCAGATGAAGGCGATGATGGGTTTGGTTTTGCCCCGGCAGGGATAAGGAGATGGCGCAATGTTGGTGATGATAGATAACTACGATTCGTTCACCTACAATCTGGTGCAATACTTTGGCGAACTGGGAGCGGAGATAGCCGTTTTTCGCAATGACCAGGTGACGCTGGACGAGATTCGGGCGCTCAAGCCCACGCATATTGTCATTAGCCCCGGGCCGGGCGATCCGGAAGACGGGGGCATTTCCAACGACGTGATCCGCGAATTCGGGCCGACGACGCCGATTCTGGGCGTGTGTCTGGGGCATCAGTGTATAGGATTTGTCTTCGGCGGCAAGGTGGCGCGCGCGCCGCGCCTGATGCACGGCAAGACCTCCCGCGTCTACCACCAGGGCAAGGGGATTTTCAATGGTGTGCCCAGTCCCTTCAGCGCCACGCGCTACCATTCGCTGATTGTGGAAGAGCCGTTGCCGGAGGAGTTGGAAGTGACGGCCTTCACCAGCCAGGGGGAGGTCATGGGGCTGCGCCATAAGCGCTGGCCGGTGGTCGGCGTACAGTTCCATCCGGAGAGCATCCTGACGGAACACGGCAAGCGTATTTTGCAGAATTTTCTGGAGCTGCGTCTGAGTTAAGCCGGGTCTGGGCGATTAGACCGCGCCGCTGCTCAGGGCGCGCTCAATGTCGAGCAGGTGTTGGCGGTTATGCAGGCCGATGAGGTTAACCCAACCTTCGATGGTGAGCATGCCGGCCAGGGCATGACGGCCTTGTTTTTCCCAATCTTCCGGCTGGATGCTTTGCAGGAGGGCCAGGGTGGCTTGATGCTGGCGCTCGAAACGGTCGAGCAACTCGGCGCGGGGATGGTCGTGGAGCTTTTGCAACTGGCGGTCGTTCCAGCGATCCAGGTCAAAATCGGCCGATGCGCCGCTGCCGCCCTGGCGAATGCGCTCAATGTTGATGTGCAAACCGGGTTCGGCCGAAACCAGGTGGCGCAACACATCTTCTACCGTCCAGCCGCTAGAGACATAAACCACGCTCTGCCACTGCGCCTCCGTTAACGCGGCGAAAAGTTGGCTCAGTCGGTGGTGTGCCTTTTGCAATTTGGGGGCAATCTCGGCGGCGCGTACATCGGTCATGGGAACTCTCCTGGGCGATAGGGGTAAAAGCCTGCCTGGGCGGTTCATGGGCGCCCAGGCTGCCATCAATCTGAATTATATGAGAGTGGTCTGACGTTGTGCAAGTCAATCCATTGCGGAGTCGGCAACTTCAGGTAATAATGGCAGCCGATGATTAGCGAAACTGCCAACACCACAGCCATCGGCGAGGCTTTGAACCTGCCACCGGGGATGCAATTCATCCAGCGGGGCTGGCTCAACAGCAATCTGATCCTCATTGGCGGGGATCGGCCGATTGTGATTGACACCGGGCACGAGGTGGACGCGGAGGCCACGGTGGCGCTGCTGTCGCAGCTTGGGGTAGACCCGACCCAAATCGGTCTGATCGGTGTCACGCATTGCCATTGGGATCATCACGGCGGCAATGCCCGGCTGCACGCGCTCAGCGGCGCGCCCGTGGCTATGGGCCAGCGCACGGCCGATCTTTTTCGCGCCCAAGACCGTCACTTGATGTGGATGTCTTACTTCGGGCAGGAGGCGACGCTCGTTCAACCCGAAGTGGTGTGGCAAGTCGGCGCAACGGTGACGCTGAACGGTTGGCCCTTTGAGGTGTGGGAGGCCGGCGGGCACGCTCCGGACGGCATCGCCTTATACCAGCCGGAATACAAGGCGCTTATTTGCGGGGATGCCTTGCTGGAGGGGGATTTTGGGATCATGAATGTGGCGGTGCATGGGTGGGAGACGGTGTTGGATTCGGCCGAATCCACTCTCCGCCGCTTTCTGAAACGGGAGATCGCCGTCGCCCTGCCCGGTCACGGCCCCGCCGTCACGGCCGTCCACGGCAACGCCCAGATTTTGCTCAAGCGGCTGGCCCAATTCCGCCGCTCCCCGGCGCGCCTGGCCCGCCATCTGTGCCGGCGCGTGTTCATGGTTTACCTGATGACCATGACGCCGATCAATCGGACCGCCTTGATTGATTACGTCAGGGTTTTTCCCTGGGTCAATGACTATCTGCCCATGTTGGGCAGTCAGGATTATGCGGCAACTTTGAACGGTCTTCTGGATGAATACATCGCCGGCGGTTTGGCTGAAGAGCGGGATGGCGTGCTATACAGCCTGTTAGCCCGCTAATCTTCCGCGCCCGTGGTGGGTACCCCGTCAGGCGGACGCCTCAGACCGTGTTGTGCGCCGTGTAACACTCAATTCCCTGGTTTGCCGGAGGGAGGATAATGCCGCTCAAGCCGATGATTGCCCAAGTTATCAACCGCCGCGATTTGAGTTTTGCCGAGGCGCAGGCGGCCATGAATATCATTATGGAAGGATTGGCGACGCCCGCGCAGATTGCCGGCTATTTGACGGCGCTACGTATGAAAGGCGAGACAGTCGCCGAGATCGGCGGCAGCGCGGCGGCAATGCGACAGCATGTGGTGAGCGTTGAGGTAGTCCTGGCGGCGGGAGAGCCGTTGGTGGACACCTGCGGCACAGGCGGGGACGGCAAACATACATTTAACATCTCAACCACAGCCGCCTTTGTGGTGGCCGGGGCCGGGGTGAAAGTGGCGAAACATGGCAATCGCGCCGCCAGCAGTCAGAGCGGTTCGGCCGATTTGCTCATGGCTTTGGGCGGCAACCTGGACCTGACGCCGTCACAAGTGGCTGAATGTGTCCAAACGGTCGGGATTGGTTTCTTATATGCGGTGCATCATCACCCGGCCATGCGCCACGCCATTGGCCCCCGCCGCGAACTGGGCCAACGCACCATCTTCAACATCCTCGGCCCGTTGACCAACCCGGCCGGGGCCACGCATCAGGTCATCGGCGTCTACGACCCGGCCCTGACCGAACCGCTGGCGCAGGTGTTGGGTGCGCTCGGCAGTCGGGCCGCTTTGGTTGTGCATGGCGCGGATGGTTTGGATGAGTTGTCTACCACCGGGGTGAATCGGGTCAGCCACTTGTGTCGCGGCGAAGTCCACACCTTTGCTCTGGAGCCGGCAGATTTGGGTTTGCCGCGCGCGACGCTGGCGGAATTGCTGGGCGGCGCGCCGGCCGAGAATGCGGAGATCACGCGGGCTATTCTGAGTGGGATGGATCAGGGGCCTCGGCGCGACATTGTGTTATTGAATGCAGCGGCGGCGTTATGCACGGAATCGGCCGATTTTTCTGCCGGCCTCGCCCGGGCGCGCGCGGCGCTAGAAAGCGGCGCGGCCCTGCGCACGCTTGACGCCTGGATCGCGCAAACCCGGCGGGCGCATTAAGAGCCTATCTTTTTTTGAAGCTACCAGGGACAACTTCCGTCCCCCGATTATGAATATCTTTGATTGGAGCAGGT
>JAYRVN010000096.1:0-5290 GCA_041918535.1 Chloroflexota bacterium | reverse complement strand
TGGCGCCGGGGCAGACGGCCGCCATGGCCCAGGCGACCGCCAACCTCAGCGCCATCTTCTTCTGGCAAGCGCCGGCCGTGATCACCCTGGAAGTGCTGCGCGCGGATTTGTATGCGCGCGGACACATGGCGGCGGCAGCCGTGGGCAATTTTTTGCCCGGCGTCTTGGCGTTGGCATTGGTCGCTGCGGCCCCGCAACGGGGGATCAGTTGGGTGGCCTGGGCCATCCTGGCCGGTAGTTGGGCCGGGTTGGCCTGGATGGTAGGGGCGCATGCCAGGTTAACGCGCGCCTGGATTCGGCCGAATTTTCATCTGCAACACCCGGCCTTGCGCCAGACAGGCCGCGAATTGATCATGCCGCTGCTCGGCCTCATGGCGCGCCAATCCATCACCCTGGCTGAACGTTTCTTCGGCTCCTTTTTGCCGCCGGGCAGCATCGCGGTTCTCGGCTATGCCAACAAAATCACCCAGGTTGCCGCCGGTGTCCTCTTCGACAGCCTGAATACCGCCAGCCTACCCACCCTCGCCGGCGCTCTAGCCATCGGTCAGCGCCTTTTCGCCCACACCATCTGGCGGCGCTTGTTGCGCCTGGCCGTGTTGGCTGCCCTTGGGTTAGGCGCCGGTCTGATTGTGCTGAGCCAGGTGGTGGGCCGGGCCGGCGATTGGGGCTTCGGGGCGCTAGACGCCTCGGCGTTGGCGGATTTGGCGCGCGTCCTGACCGTTTACAGTCTGGCGATTATCGCTCTCGGCCCGTTTCGCGCGGTGCAGACCGCTTTTTATGCGGCGCGCCGTCCGCAACGCGTGGCGGCCTTGTTAGCCGTGGTTGCAGCGACCACGATTGTGCTGGACGGCCCTTTGAGCCGGCTATGGGGAGCGGCCGGCCTGGTGGCGGCGTTCACTCTAGGGCTGCTGGCGGGGTTGCTGGTGGGCTGGCGCGGATTGAAAACGGTCTGGGAATCGGCCGAAACACACCCCTCTCCCTTCTAGCCATGCTCCTCATCCTGGGCCTGGACGGCCTCAACCTCCCCCTCATTCACGACTTGCTGCCGGCCGCCGTCTGGCCCAACCTGCACAGCCTGATGGCCGCCGGTCAAAGCGGACCTTTGCGCTCCGTTTTTCCCACCCATTCGGCCGCGGCCTGGGCCTCGTTCATGACCGGCCAAACCCCCGCCCGGCATGGCGTCCTCGACTTCATGCAACGCCAGCCCGACGGCCATTATCGCCACGCCCGGCCTGACCCGGCCGCCACATTGTGGCATAGCCTGGGACAACACGGCTATCGCGGCGGCGTCTACAACTTCCCCGTCACCTTCCCACCCGAACCCATCCTCGGCTGGCAGGTCTCCGGCATGCTCACCCCGGACGCCCGCCGCATGGCTGCGCCGCCGGAGTTGGCCGCGGACGTGCTGGCGCATTTCCCTGATTACCGGATTGATGTGGAGTGGAAGACGTATGAAAGGCGCGTGGATGAATTGATCGCGGATCTGACCCGGCTGGTTCAGCAACAAACGCAAGTAGCCCGCTTTTTGCTGGCGCGCGAGACTCTAGATTATGCGGCTATCGCTTTTGTGGCCACCGACCGCTTGCAGCACGCGTTATGGCGCTACCTGGACCCTGCTCACCCGGCCTATTCGGCCGAAACCGCCGCGCGTTGGCAACCAGCCTTGCACGCCTTCTATCGCTGTCTGGATACTGCCATTGCCCAATTAGTAGAGGCCGCCGGTGACCATTCAACTATTGTCTTGCTCTCCGACCACGGTTTTCAACCGGCCGTCTGGCAATTCCACGTCAATGATTGGCTGGCCCGGCAAGGCTGGCTGGGCTATGCCGCCGGCGCGCGCAATTTGGAGCGTTGGATTCGGCGGCTGGATACGCCGCGCTTGCAACAGTGGCGGCGGCGCGTTTTCGGTGGCGTGACGCGCTATGTGGCAGCTCCGACACTGGAAGATACGCTGGATTGGTCGCGCACGCTGGCTTACTGCCCGTGGAGCTTTCAGCAAGGGGTGCGCCTCAACGTGCGCGGGCGCGATCCCTTTGGCCGCCTGGAGCCGGCAGCGGCTGAACGCTTGCTGGCGGATATTCGGCAGGCGTTAGCCGACTTACGCGAACCAACCACCGGTCAACCGGTGATTGCGGCTATGTACGCCGCGGCCGAGCTTTATGAAGCCGACGCGGCCGCGAAAATGCCGGACCTGGTGTTAGATTTGCGGCCGAATTTCGCTCTGGGCGTCTACAAACAAAGTTTGTTTGCGCCGACAGGCTTTGCCACCGCCGACCATGCGCTGGATGGGTTTATCGCGTTGTCGGGCCCCGGCATCGCGCCCGGCCGACTCACCCAAGCCCGGCTGATTGACGTCGCCCCGACAATTCTAAATCGTTTCAACCTCCCCGCGCCGCCCGGCATGTCCGGCGTCTCCTTGCTGGCGGCTGATGCAGCCCTGCCCGCCACCGCCCCGTCTAACCGGCCGCCGGCCGCTGTCCCCGACGGCGGCGCGCTCACCCAGGCTGAAGAAGCCCGCCTGCTGGACCAACTACGCAATCTAGGCTACCTGGCTTAGCCGATCCCGACCGGCGCGGTCTCCAAAGGCTCGAAACGCCTAAAAAAACAGCCGTCGCCAACGGCAGGCCAACCTCAATGCGCGGTTCTGCCAGTCAGGCTGACGAACGCTGCTCCAAACATAAAATGACCGCGAATCTCCCGTCTGGTTGCGTATTGGAACCAAAAGTGCTAGAATTAGTCTATAAAGTCAACGGATTTGGCACAAATGGTTGATAACGGCTATTTTCTGGATGAGATTGATCGGCGGCTGCTAAACGCGCTCCAGCAGGATGCTCGGCTATCCAACGTTGAGTTAGCGCGACAGGTTGACCTCTCGCCCACCGGTCTGCAAAAACGCTTGCGCAAATTAGAAGACAATGGCCTGATTCAAGGCTATGTTGCCCTGGTGAATCGTGAAGCTCTGGGCTTCGACCTGCTCTGTTTTGTACAAGTGACGCTTTACCGCCACGAGACAGAGAAAGTCAACGGCTTTCGTCAGGCAATCGCCGTGTTGCCAGAGGTGTTGGAATGTCATCATATAACCGGCGAGTATGATTACCTGTTGAAAGTGCTGCTGCGCAATCGCAAGCATTTGGAGAGCTTCCTGATGGAAGCGCTCACGCCGATCCCCGGCGTTGACAAAATTCGCACCAGCATCGTTTTGAATGAATTGAAGGCCACCACGGCCGTGCCCGTTTGAGACGGTCCGGCGCGCTGACCCAAAGGAGAGTTTGAATGGTAGCCTTAGCGCCTGCGCCCACCCTACGGTTAGCCCGCTGGGTAACAACCGCCCAACGTTCTATGTTGCGGCAGATGATCGCGGTCGTCTCACAGCCGGGTATTCTATCGTTTGCCGGCGGTTTGCCGGACCCGGCGCTATTCCCAACGGCGGAATACGCCGCGGCCCTGACGCAAGTGCTGGCCGAAGACCGGCTGGCGCTACAATATCGCCCGCCCTATGCGCCGTTGAAAGCGCAAATTGTGGCGCTGATGGCCGAGCGCGGCGTGATTTGCCGACCGGAGCAAGTGTTCCTGACCACGGGAGCGCAGCAAGCGTTGGATGTGCTCACCCGCTTATTTCTGAACGCCGGGGAAACTGTGGCATTGGAGTCGGTTGTTTATACCGGGATGCAACAGGCGTTGGGGCCGTTTCAACCGCGCCTTTTGGCGCTCCCCACCGATCTGGCAACCGGATTGGATGTGGACGCATTAGAAGCGGCGTTGGCGTCAGGTGTGCGCCCGGCCTTTCTGTATGTCATCCCGGACGGACACAATCCATTGGGAGTGAGTCTGAGCCTGGAGAAGCGCTATCGGTTGGTAGAGCTGGCGCGCCGCTATGCATTCCCGATTATCGAGGATGACCCGTATGGGTTTCTGGCTTATACGCCGGAAGGCAATTTGCCGCCCTTGCGCGCCTTCGATGAGGATTGTGTCTTTTATGTCGGCTCGTTTTCCAAGATCATAGCGCCGGCTCTGCGCTTGGGCTGGCTGATTGCGCCGGAGAGCCTGACATCCAAGCTGACGGTGATCAAAGAGGCGAGCGATTTGGAAAGTTCGGGGTTGACCCAGCGGGCGGTATCGGCCTATGTGGCCGCGGGACATCTGCCGGAGCAAATTGCCCGGTTGCGAGCGGTGTATGGCGAGCGGCGGGAGGTGATGTTGGCGGCGTTGGAGCGCTGGTTCCCGGATTCGGCCGAATTTACGACCCCCTCCGCCGGCATGTTTATCTGGGTGGCCCTCGATCCCGCCCTCGACACCACACGCCTGCTGGAAATTGCCCTCGCCGCCGAAAAAGTAGCCTTCATCCCCGGCCAGGCTTTTGCCGTCCAGCCCGACGCCGCCCGCCACTGCCTGCGCCTCAACTTCACCAACTGCGCCACCGACCAGATAGACGACGGCATTGCCCGTCTGGGCCGTCTTTTCCGGCGCGCCCTGGCCCATCCGGCCGCCGTCTAAAACGCCCACCAACCCTTATCTCACGTCTGGAGGATGCCATGAGCGACGATTTCATGCCCATCAAGGGTATTGACCACGTAGAGTTCTACGTCGGAAATGCCAAGCAAGCTGCCCATTACTATCGAACTGGTTTTGGTTTCCACCTCACCGCTTACAGCGGCCTGGAAACCCAGCAACGCCAGTATGCTTCCTACGTGCTGGAACAGGGCAAAATTCGGCTGGTTCTGACTGCTCCCCTCAGCCCGGACAGCCCCATCGCCCGCCACGTGCATCTGCATGGCGACGGCGTGCAGGTAATTGCGCTGGAAGTGAACGATGCGGCCGCCGCTTACCGCGAAACCACCCAACGCGGCGCTACCGGCGCGATTCCCCCCACCCAACTTGAGGACGAGCAAGGCGTCTTGCGCTATTCCGCCATCCGCTGCTACGGCGACAGCCTGATCAAATTTGTGGATCGCTCCGATTATCACGGCGTCTTCGCGCCCGGTTATGCGGCGCGCAACGGCGCTGACGGCGAGGGCCACTCCCGCCCGCGCACGCACAAAGGGCTGGGCCTGGCGCACATTGATCATATTGTCGGCAATGTAGAGTTAGGGGCGATGAATCGCTGGGTTGATTTCTTTGCCGGCACAATGGGTTTCAGCCAATTGGTGCACTTTAGCGACCGGGATATCTCCACCGAGTATTCCGCCTTGATGTCCAAAGTGATGCAAAACGGCAATGGCAAAATCAAGTTTCCCATCAACGAGCCGGCCGAGGGCAAAAAGCGCTCCCAAATCCAGGAGTATCTCGATTA
>JAYRVN010000095.1:0-17859 GCA_041918535.1 Chloroflexota bacterium | reverse complement strand
TTGTAGCTGTTGGCGAGCGCATCGCGCAAGCGCACAGGGCCGTGAAAGCGGCTATCGTAATTCACGGGGGCATAAACGCTGCCGTCGAATTGGGGGAACTCGACCGGCACATCCCAAATAATATCGGCCGATTCCCACGCCGCCACACCCCCTTCCACCGCCGGCGAGAGCGCTGCTGCATACGTCAACGGCTTGATGGCGCTGCCCGGCTGCTGCGGCGTCAAAGTCACGTTCACTCGGCCGTCAATCTGATCGTCATGGTAATCCACGCTGCCCAACATGGCCAAGATTTCCCCGGTGCCCGGCTTCAAGGCTATCAGCGCGGCGTTGGTAACTTTATGTTCGGCCAATTCAGTCACGCGTTGCTGCGCCAATTGCTCTGCCAGGCGTTGATAGTTTAAATCCAGCGTGGTCGTAATGCGAAAGCCGCCGTTTGCTAACACCTCGGCCCCATATTCCTGTTCCAACAGTTGCCGCACATACACGGCAAAATGGGGCGCGATCAGGCTAACCGACGGCGGGGCAAAGTTGAGTGGGGCCAAGTAAGCCGCGTTAGCCTGCTCCAACGTGATGTCCCCTTCATCCGCCATCAACGTCAACACCACCCATTGCCGCGCTTTGACGGCCTCCAGATTGGTGAACGGGTCTAGTTCTGCCGGGCTTTGCGGCAGACCGGCCAATAGGCCGGCTTCAGCCAGGGAGAGATCGCGCGCCGATTTGTTGAAATAGGTTTGAGCCGCTGCCTCGACCCCATAAGCCAAATTCCCGTAATAAATCTCATTCAGATATAGCGCCAGAATTTCATCCTTGCTGAAATCCTGGGTCATCCGCCAGGCCAATAGCGCTTCTTGCGCCTTGCGCCAATAGCTCACACTCACGCGCTCGTCATAGTCAAAGGCGAGATGACGGACGAGTTGTTGGGTGATCGTGCTGCCGCCGACAGGACGTTCGCCAGGACGACGCAAATTAGCCAGCAAAGCCGCCAGCAACGAGGGGGCATCGGTGCCGTTGTTTTCGTAAAAGGTATCGTCCTCAACGGCAATAGTGGCTTGCCGCATGACTGGTGGAATATCGTCCAGTTCGATGATAGTACGCTTACCCTCGCCAAAAATCTCCCACAATGTGTTACCGTGTCGGTCCAAAATCTTCGTGCTTTCAAAGGTTTCGCGCGTGCGGGCCGCTTGGACGCGGGCCACACCGGCGTCAATCTGCCGCGACAGGTTGGAAGATACCAGGAGCGTGGCGGCCACCACACCGCCAAAAACGAGGACGGCCAGAATAAGCAAGCCGAACAGAAAAGCCGGCCCCAGGCAACCGAGGCAACCGGCGCAGCCTCGACGCGGCCGGGGCGGAGGCGGGGGGATCGGTTGAGGGCGCGGTAGCGGTTGGGTGTCGGCATCGGGTCGGGCCATCGGTTACCTCCTACGCCCGGCAGAAAAGGCTGCGGATCGGGGCGTTTCACATAAGTGTACGCCAACGGGAGCGCTTTTGCTCAGCGCCAGGGTTACGTTCAGATGACGATCAGGGTACGGATTCGGCCGAAAACCCTCTCCGCCAGCCCGTTAATTAGGGCGACTCACTACGGTTGATATATTGCCCCAAGGGATCATCCTCCCCAGAGGTGATCTGTGTCCGGCGCGTCTTGCCGCCTACTTTCGGGTCTTCCACCAACCCCATTTCATACAGAGTTTCCATCAGACGCGCCGCGCGTGGGAACCCCACCCGCAGCCGTCGCTGCAACAGGGAGGTGCTGATATTATCCTGCTTCTGGCACAGCGCGATCGCCTGTTCCAACAAATCATCCGTGTCCTCAATCACCGAAAGGCGCGCCAGCAGGTTTTCCCAGGGCGGCGGCTGGCGCTCAGCATTAGACGGCAACACCTTTTGCCAATGCGCCACCAACGCGTCAATCTCCTCATCGCTGACAAAACAGCTTTGCAAGCGCACCGGCGCGCCGGCATCGGAGGACAAAAACAACATGTCTCCCTGACCGAGCAATTGCTCCGCCCCCATCGTATCGAGAATAACCCGCGAGTCCACGCCGGAAGCCACAGCAAAAGAGCAGCGGGCGGGGAAGTTAGCCTTGATCAAACCGGTCAGGACATCGGTGGAGGGGCGTTGCGTGGCGACCACAAGGTGAATGCCGGTGGCGCGAGCCATTTGGGCCAGGCGGCAAAGGGTGCGCTCAACTTCGGCCGAATATTGCGCCATCAAATCCGCCAGTTCATCAATAAACACCGCAATCATCGGCAGCGTCGGTTGCCCCTGGCGCGTCATCTTCGTATTAAAACTCTTCAAATGGCGCGCATTTACCGCCTCAAAGACCTCGTAACGTCGCTCCATCTCCGCCACCAGCCAGCGCAACACCCCGATAATGCGATCGCCTTCCACCTCCACCGGCCCGGCCAGATGCGGCAAACCGTTGAAACGCATCATTTCCACGCGCTTCGGATCAATCAGCACCAATTTCAGCTCATCGGGCGTATTGTGGCACACCAGACAGGCGATCAACGCCTTCATACACACCGACTTACCCGACCCCGTCGTGCCTGCCATCAGCAGATGCGGCATCTTCGCCAGGTCCACCACCGCCGGCGCGCCGGCCACATCCTGACCTAAGGCCACGGCCAGCGGGGTCTGCAAGCGCTGAAACGTGTCCGTCTCCATGACATCGCGCAAACTGACCAGACTGGTTTCGCCGTTCGGAACCTCAATGCCCACCATGCCACGCCCCGGCACAGGCGCTTCCACGCGCAAGCGCGACACCGCTAACGCTAACGCCAAATCTGGGCGCAAATTGGCGATTTGAGCCACGCGCACTTTATAGGGCTTGGGTTGACCATCCGGCCCGACGCGCTCAATGTAACCCGGTTCAACGCCGAATTGCGTGATCACCGGTCCCTGACGCACTTCCACCACCTTGCCTTGCAAGCCAAAGTCGTGCAATGTTCGCTCGATAATCTCTTGACGGCGGTGAACTTCCGCCGGCGATAAGGCGTGACTGCTGCCGCGCTGCAACAAGGACAGCGGCGGCAAGAGCGGATTGTGCCGGGGCAGTGTAGCCCCGCCCGGATCGACGGGCGTCAGGCGAGCCGCCGCCGCGCGGGCGGGCGCGGGCGGGCGCACCACGCGCACGGGTTCGGCCTCGGGGTCTGCGGCCAGCTTTTCCGCCCAATGGCGAAAACGCCCGGATGTATACACCAGCCAACGAATGACATGCTCCAACTTCACGCCGATCGCCAAGCCTATCCCCAGCGCCAGCCCGGACAGGTAAAGACAGGCAGTCAGGAACGGCCCCAGGAAATCCAGCATCGGCACGGCCAGCGCCCACCCCAGTAACCCGCCCGCCTTACCGACATCGGCGGCTGTGTAATTGGCCCCGCTGACAAAATGGGTGAGCGGCAACGCCGTCAGCCACAGCAGTTCTGCGCCCAGCAGTTGGCGCGGGGTGACACGGTAGGGGAGATGAATGCGGCGCAAGGCCAGGCGCGTCCCACCCAGCGCCAGCGCCAGCGCCGGCAAATAAGCGCCTTCGCCGGCCAATCGCCGCCACCAGTAGGCCCACTGTCCCCACAAAGAATCGGCGGACGGCAGGCCAAAGAGACCTAGCAGCGTCCATATCCCCAAGCCGAGCAGCAAGACGCCCGACAGTTCGATGCGCCAATGCCACAAGCGAGGCAAGAGGATTTCGTCCCAGGTTGGGCCTTCCGCCTCATTCTCAGGCGGTATGGTGGCAGGGGGGGCAGGTTTACGCGCCATCCGGTTCCTTTACTCGGTGTATCGCACTCATGTTCCATTCTAGCGGTCTCGCGCGTTAATTTCAAGTCCATCTTCAGGGTTGTCGTCTCTCTGTGGCTAAGGAGACAGGGGGGTAAGCCGACCGCCCAAAACTTTGTCAGGTAAGTATCCCATTAGCACTTACGGGAACGTCTTGAGCTTTACTCATTGCTCAAGATAATACGAGGTTCTTAGTTGCACACTAACACATTGGGGTTGTGTTTCACCCCTTCAAACCCTTCAAAGAAGCACGGAGCACCAATCAGGCGCGCCAGGCGACCAAACGCGGGGCCTGGGCAGCGCGCGGGAGGTACGTTCATGATTGATGTCACAAACTTACACAAGGCTTATGGTCCGGTTCAGGCGTTACGTGGCGTGACTTTCGATATTCACGCCGGTGAAATCGTGGGGTTACTGGGCCCCAACGGCGCGGGCAAGAGTACCATCATCAAAATTCTAACCGGTTATTTGCAGCCGGATGGGGGGCAGGTGACTATTGACGGGCTGGATGTGGTGACTAACACCCAAACCGTCCAGGCAAACATTGGCTATCTGCCTGAAAACGCGCCCCTTTACCCCGAATTGAGCGTCCAAAGATATCTCAAGATGATGGCCGACCTGCGCCAGGTGCCAGTTGAGGAACAACGGGCCCGTCTTTCGGAGGCGATTCGCGCCACAGGACTGGAAGACCATCTGACGCGCCCGATTGGGCAACTCAGCAAGGGTTTCCGGCAGCGCGTGGGGTTGGCGCAGGCGATCTTGAATCGGCCGAAAATTCTCATTCTCGACGAGCCAACGGTCGGCCTGGACCCCACCCAAATCGTCGAAATCCGCCACCTGATCAAACGCCTGGCCGAACATAGCACCATTCTTTTCTCCACGCACATCCTACCCGAAGTCGAAGCGTTGTGTGATCGGGTCATCATCCTGATGAATGGCGAGATCAAGGTGGATGCGCGTCTGAGCGAACTGGCCGACACACACAACGCCATTTTGGTCGTAGACAGCAAACCGGCCAAAGCGATTCAGACGGCGCTGAGTGGGCTGGCGGGCGTGCGGGCGGTGCAACCGGAAAGCGTGGATGGGCATACCCGCTATTATGTGACCGGTTCGGCCGAAACCGACCTCTGTCCCGCCATCTACCGACTCGCCGCCCAACAGCAATGGCCCGTGCGCGAACTGCGCCCCGACACTCAAACCCTGGAGACCGTCTTCAACTCACTGGCAGGCTAGCCAGAGCGTTGGGAAGTTGGGGAGTTAGGGGGTTAAGTCGTTACGTAGTTGGTCAGCCACAGGCAATCCCCCAGCTACACAACTACCCAGCCACGCAACTACCCAACCACCCAACTACTGAACTACCGAACTACTAAACTACCGATGCGAACCCAAATCCTCTCCATCACGCGTAAAGAATTGAGCCACTATTTCGGCTCTCCGCTGGCCATGATCTTCCTCGGCGTCTTCCTGGCCGCCGTGCTTTTCATCTTCTTCTCGGTGGAAACCTTTTTCGTGCGCGGCATTGCCGACATGCGCCCCATGTTCCGCTGGTTACCCTTACTGCTCATCTTTTTGCTGGCCGCCCTGACTATGCGCCAATGGAGCGAAGAGCAACGCTCCGGCACGCAGGAATTGTTACTAACCCTGCCGGTGCGACCATTGGCCCTGGTGCTGGGCAAGTTCCTGGCGGTCATGGCCCTCATCGGCGTGGCCCTGGCGCTGACGCTGCCCCTCACCCTGTCGGTAGCCCTCATGGGCAACCTGGATTGGGGGCCCGTCGTTGGGGGCTATCTGGCCGCCCTGCTAATAGCCGCCGCCTACGCCGCCATCGGCCTTTTCGTCTCTTCCCGTACCGACAATCAGATTGTGGCGCTCATTCTGACCGGCTTAATAGGCGGGATGTTCTACCTAATCGGCACACCGGGTGTAACCAAATTTGTCGGCGGCGTCGTTAGCCAGGTGTTGTGGGCGTTGGGCACGCTTAGCCGCTTTGAGAGCATTCAGCGCGGCGTAATTGACCTGCGCGATCTGGTTTATTACGGCTCGCTGACGGCTCTTTTCCTCACGCTTAACACGCTTTCGCTGGACAGCAGCCGTTGGAGCGCCAGCCAGACAACTTATCGGCGGCGCTGGCTGATCACCGCCGCGTTGATCATCGTCAATTTGATCGTCCTCAACGTCTGGCTCGCGCCGTTGCGGGGCTTGCGCCTGGACCTGACCCAAGACCGACAATACACGTTGTCGCCCACAACCAAAGATTTACTGAGCGGTCTACAGGAACCTCTGTTGATCCGGGCTTACATTAGCGAGAAAACCCACCCATTGTTGCAACCATTAGCGCCGCGCATCGCCGATATGTTACGCGAATATGCGGTTGGGGCGAAAGGCGAGGTGACGGCCGAGGTGGTAGACCCGATCTCCGACCCGGAAATAGAAGCGGAGGCCAATCAGACGTATGGGATTCGGCCGACACCTTTTCAGGTGGCCGGGCGTTATGAGGCGGCCGTGATTAACGCCTATTTTGATATTCTCGTGCGTTACGGCGACCAAAACGTCGTCCTCAGTTTCCCCAACTTGATCGAAGTGCAGGCGCGCCCGGATAATTCAATTGACGTCAGCCTGGGCAATCTGGAATATGAATTGACCAGCGCCATTAAGAAAGTGGTGTTCGGCTTCCAGAGCGTGGATGCGGTGTTGGCGGCGTTGGACAAACCGGCGCAGTTAACGCTATACGTCACCTCACAATCTATTCCGGCCGATCTGGCGGAGTTGGGACCGTCTATCAGCGCCGTGGCGCAGAAGATTCAGACGGATTCAGGCGGCAAACTACAATACACGGTCGTGGACCTGGATGCTCCCAATAGCGCCATTACGCGGGAACAGTTGAGTCGGACATACGGGATTCGGCCGATTCCCGTGGATATATTCGGCAGCACCACTTTCTACGCCCACATGATTCTGCAAAACGGCGACCAAACCCAGGTTATCTATCCCCCCACCGATCTCAGCGAGGCCGCCATTCGCTCCGATATTGAGTCAGCCCTCAAACGCACTGCCAGCGGCTTCCTCAAGGAAGTCGGCATCGCCACACCCAGCAGCGCGCCCAATCCTGCGCTCGGAGGCCAGGCCAACCCCCTCACCCAATACCAATCCATCCGCGACCGACTGGGGCAAAACTATACCGTCCAAACGGTTGATCTCAGCACCGGCCCGATCCCAGACAATGTAGATGTCTTGCTGGTCGCCGGCGTGACCGGGGCCTGGACCGAAAAAGAAGTGTATGCGCTTGACCAGTACTTGATGCGAGGCGGCTCAGTCATCCTGGCGACCAATTTTTACGAATTGATGCCGGATCAATTCTCCGGCGGGTTGGCCGTCGCCCCATCGGTCAGCGCCGATTTGCAAAACTGGCTCAACTTCCAGGGCATCGGTCTGACGCAAGGGCTGGTCATGGATTTACAAAACCAACCCTTCCCGGTTCCCGTGACGCGCAATGTGGGCGGCTTCCAGGTGCAAGAAGTCCAGGCCATCAACTACCCCTTCTTTGTGGATGTGCGCTCTGACGGCATGAATGCGACGAACCCCATCCTGAGCGATCTCTCGGCTGTTACCCTTAATTGGGCGTCGCCGGTGCAGATTGATGAGAGCAAACAGATCAGCCGCACGGCGGAGGTATTGCTCTCATCCAGCGCCCGCTCCTGGCTGGACACCAGCGGGAATATCCTGCCCGACCTTAATCTATACCCCGACCAGGGGTTTGCCCCGGGCAGTGATCAGAAACCTTACCCGCTGGCAGTTGCCGTGCAGGGGCAGTTTGATAGCTACTTCAGCGCCAACCCGCCCAAGACCATCACCAACACGGTCGGCTTCATTGCCCGTTCCCCCGAAAGCGGCCGGTTGGTTGTCATCGGCAGCAGCACCTTCATCGAAGATGATATATTGAAGCTGTCACTCTCTCTATCGCAGGACATCTCTGCCAATAGCTTGCAATTGGTGCAGAACGCGGTCGACTGGTCGGTGGAAGACCTGGATTTGCTGTCCATTCGCGGGCGGGGCGCGGCTTCGCGTTTGCTCAATCCGATGACGGAGCAGGTGGCGTCGCGCTGGGAAATCGGTAATTATGCGGCGGCCCTAGCGGCGATTTTGGTCATCTATCTGGCCTGGCGCGCCCGTCAACGCGCCGAACAGCCCATGGAGCTGGTGGGGTAGCCACTTTTGCTTGGAATGAGGAATTACGTATGACACGCTTACAACGACTACTCGCAGGTTTATTGGTGGTCCAACTGCTCGCGACGGCGGTTGTGTTTTGGCCGCGCAAGAGCGCAGCGGCGGTGACCAGCCTTTTTGAGGGGCTAGAAGCGGCCGAAGTGACGCAAATGACGGTGGTGAATGGGGATACGGACGCGCAAGTGAAGCTCAGCAAAAGCGGGGCGGGCTGGGTAGTGGACGGCGCGGATGGATTTTCGGCCGATACGACCAAGGTTGACGACGCGCTCACTAAAATCGTCGCGCTGAAGACTAATCGCCTTATCGCCACTTCGCCCGCCAGCCGGGCTCGTCTCCAGGTGGCCGAGGATAAATTCGTGCGGCGGATTGACCTGACCCTGCAAGACGGCACAAGCTATAGCCTGTATATCGGCTCAAGCCCCGGCGCCGGCGCCACGCACGTGCGCCGCGCCGACCAGAGCAACATCTACGCCACCAACGATCTAACCGGCTACGACATCAACGCCACGGTCACCAGTTGGATCGATTCCGTCTATTTCAACCTGTCACGGGATGATATCAGCGGGGTGCGCCTCACGAACGCCAGTAGGAAATTCAACTTCACCAAAGCGGCCGATGGGACCTGGAGCCTGACCGGCGTGCCGGCTGACCGGACGTATGATCCGACGACGTTCAACACCATGCTCGGCCGCTTCGTGCGTTTCAGTCTGAGCCAGCCGCTCGGCCAAAGCGAAAAGCCTGAATACGGCCTGACAACGCCGCAAGCGACGGCTGAGATCACCACCACCCAAACCGTGAGTGACACAACGACGGTCAACACCTACACCCTGTTGGTCGGCGCCAAACAACAAGACGGCAACTATGTGGTCAAGTGGTCAGATTCCCCGTTTTATGTCACGGCGGCCGGTTTCAGCGTGGAGTCTATGGTGACCAGCACGCTGGAGAATTATTTGCAGCCCTTGCCGACAGCGATACCGGAAAGCGCGCCGGTCGAATCGGCCACGCCGGCTCCTTCGCCCTAGGTTGTTTTGGCAGCAAGCGCTCTTGGCTGACAGTTAGCGGGGGTGGATTCGGCCGAATCCACCCCCTTTTATGTTACCGCCCAGCCCTCCGTCGTATAGCGCCGATACACGCCTTCCGTCACCACACGCTGCAAACGGCGCGCTGCCTCTTGCAAATCGGCAAATGAGTTGTAGAGCGGGGCAATGCCCAGGCGCAAATTGTCCGGGCGGCGAAAGTCGGGCAAGAGTTGCATCGCGTGAATCAGCGCCAAATCAATGCGGAATGCTTCCGGGTGGCCCAGCGAAATATGCGAGCCGCGCCGTTCAGCCAGGCGCGGCGAGTTGAGGCTAAAACCGAGCGGCTGCAACACCTCGGCCCATAAGCCGATCAGGAACTCACTCTGGCGCACCGATTTGGCACGGATAGCCGGCACACTGGCCGCCAGAACGAGGTCTACACCAACTTCAATCGCGGCGAGAGAGAGGATAGGGGGTGTGCCGGTGAGAAAACGACTGATCCCGGATTTCGGCCGATATCTCGGCTCAAAGGCAAACATATCCTCTTGCCCCATCCAACCCGCCACCGGATTCTGCCACACTGTCTGCCAATCCGGCCGAACATAAATGAAAGCCGGCGCGCCCGGCCCTCCGTTCAAATATTTATAGGTACAACCAACCGCCCCGTCCGCCTGGGCGGCGCTGAGGTCTATCGGCACAACCCCCACCGAGTGGCTCAGGTCCCACACCACCAGCGCGCCCACCGCCTGGGCGGCGCGAGTCATGCGCTCCACATCATAGGTGTAACCGCTCTTGAATGTGGTGTGGGACAGCGTGAGTAAAGCCGTTTCCGGCCCCAGCCGCGCCAGAATCGCTTCGGCCGGGTCCTCCGCTCCTGTCGGCGTAACCTCCAGCCTCAGGCCCGGCAGACTATTGACCACAGCCTGCAAAACGTACAGGTCAGACGGGAAGTTGAGATCATCCGTCAGCACGTGCTGTTTGTGCGGGTGCTGCCGGCGCTGCCATTGCAAAGCCGCCAACGCCAGTTTATAAAAATTGACCGAGGTGGAATCGGCCACCAACACGCCTGCCGGGTCGGCCCCAATTAACCCGGCGATCTTTGCGCCGACACGCTGGGGCAGGTCGATCCAGCCTTCATTCCAACCGCGCACCAGACGGCGGCCCCAGGCGTGCGTGATGAGTTGTTCCAGATGGGGCGGCGTGGCGCGCGGCAGACGTCCTAGCGAATTGCCGTCCAGGTAAATGAAGCCCGGTTCGTCCATGATAAACTCGCGCCGGAAATGGGCTAGTGGGTCCGCCAGATCCAGTTGGGCGGCATAGGCGGGGTCAAGCAGGGTCGTATGCGGCATGGGCAACTCCGATAGAGGCCAGGGTGTTAACAAAAGGTTGGCGGGCCATAACCGGCTCGTAGGATTTGTGTCTGCATGATACAATGCTCGTTTATGAGCGTCAATGTTGCGCGTGTGCGTCAAGCGCCAGGGTAAGGCCCTGGTTTTTTGTTTGTGGGTGGCGTGTGGCCTATGTTGATGAATCCTCGGCATTGCCTGATTTTGTTCCTGGACGGCGTAGGGCTGGGTGAGGATGACCCGGCGAGCAATCCATTTGTTTCGGCCGAAACTCCCCACCTCACCCATCTGCTCGGCCCGCGCTGGTATCTCAAAGAGCGCGGCCTCATCCAGGCCGCCTGGGCCAGCCTGGCCCCCACCGACGCCAACCTGGGCGTTGACGGTCGTCCACAAAGCGCCAGCGGTCAGGCCGCCATCCTCACCGGACGCAACGTCCCCCAAATCGTCCAGGGCCATATCGGCCCTTGGCCCAGCAAAACGGTGCGCGCCGTCATCGAAGAAGGCAATCTTTTCCACGACACGGTCGCCGCCGGCCAACCCGCCGTCTTACTGAATGCTTATCCACAACCCTATTTCGACGCCATAGCGCGTGGCCGTCGCATGTACTCCTCCATTCCTTTAGCCGTGGTCAAGGCGGGCCTGCCGCTTCTGACCACCACCGATCTACACGCCGGCCGCGCCATCAGCCCCGGCTTCACCAACACAGACTGGCGCGACCGCCTTGAAGACCCGGATGTGCCTATCCTCACCCCTTTCGCCGCCGGGCAGCGCCTGGCTCATCTGGCGCAAAGGCACACATTCAGCTTCTTCGACCATTGGCTCAGCGACATAGTCGGCCATCGCGGCCCCTTGACCGACGCTGTCGATCATCTGGAAACCCTCGACGCCGTCATCGGCGGCTTGCTCGAGGCTTGGGACGATGACGCCGGGCTGCTCATCATCACCAGCGACCACGGCAACCTGGAAGATAAGCGCACCACCAGCCACACGCGCAACCCTGTGCCCACGATCCTGGCCGGACGCGGCCACGCCCAACTCGCCGCCGGCATCCATAACCTGACGGACATTGCGCCTGCTGTGCGCCAGTTTCTTGGGTTAAAATCCTCCCTTACTACTTAGAGTGACCCCTATGCCGATTTCTCCCGAAGCCTACCGCGACGCTCTTCGCCACTTTCCATCCGGCGTGACCATTGTTACTATCCAGCATGAAGGCAGCCTTCACGGCCTGACCGTTTCAGCCTTCGCTTCCATCTCCCCGGCCCCCCCGCTCATTATGGTGGCAATTGACAACCGCCATCGAGCGCAAGCCCTTTTACAGCAACCGGGTACAACCTTCGCCGTCAATATCTTGCGGCAAGATCAGGCGGACCTCTCGAATCGCTTCGCCTGGGTGAAGGATGAAGATCGCTTTGGGGACGGAAACTGGATCAGCGCTTTAACCGGCGCGCCGGTGTTGGCGGATGCTCTGGCCTGGTTGGATTGCACAATCTATGCCCACTATGCAGCGGGCACACACACCATTTATGTGGGCGAGGTGCAGGCCAGTCAGGCGCCTGTGCCGGATCAACCCCCATTGGTCTATTGGAATCGGGCTTATCGCCGCCTTGACCTGCGCCCAACCGAGTAAGGCGACAGGCGCCGGTATTTACCCGCCGCTGCCGGTCGGCATTCCCTGTAACAGCGGGAGTTGTTGATCCGCGATGCACCAACCGGCTACCCACCCCTCCAGGCCAAAATCACGGACGCGAACCCGATAGAAATTAAGCAGGAACTGCTGTTGATGGTTCAACTCTAGCGCCAGGGGTTGTTCGCTAACCTCCAAAACATCCACGACAGAATTGTGACTGGCCAGGTTGCTGTGGTTGCGCGTCGCCGGCCCGTACGCGTGCACCAACACGCCGGCAAAAGGCTGGACGTCCCCACGCGTAGCGATGCCGCATTGGCCTCGGTCGCGGCAGGCCTGACTGCACACCAGGTAAGCCTGCCCGCCTAAGGCTGTCTCGTAACCGAGCTTAACCAGTGACGTGGCCTTCAACAGGTTGCAAGCGGCGAGGGTCGCCGCCAAAATAAGCAAAATCATCCCCAGGCTGAAAAGACGTATCCATATCCGCATATCGCTCTCCCAACGATCATGGGCTGCCGGGCAGCGGCAGAGGCTTACCCGTAAGCTCAGCCGAGCCTGGCCGTCTATTCTGCCAGGCCAACTCTGTCAGCGCGTAACGCCAGTGTATCAAAAGGCTGGAAGGGACGCAATGCCGGCGCGCCACACCACAAAATCCGCTTCCACACCGGATAGCCGGCAAGCGCCATTCCGAGGTATGATGGGGCGGGTCTCAGACCGAGACCGGGCGGCAGCGCCGTGAATTACGGAGGCAAGCATGTGGATTCGGTTTGTGCTATATGGCATGGGCGGCTGGTGTGGTGAGATCGTGGTCACGGCACTGGTGGAAAGCCTGCCCCGACGCGATTGGCGCTTGACCGGCAAAACCTATCTCTGGATGTTTCCCATTTATGGGCTGATGGTGTTTTTCTACGAACCCGTTCACGATCTCATCCGCATGTATCCCGTGTGGCTACGCGCCGTCGTCTGGTCATTGGGTTTCACAGCAGTGGAATGCGGGGCCGGCTGGTTGTTGGCGCGGCTTACCGGCCGCTGCCCATGGGATTATCGAGAAAGGGGCTACCGCTGGGCCATCAACCCCTATATTCGCTGGGACTATTTTCCGGTGTGGGCGCTGGTTGGTCTGGGAATGGAGCCGATCCACGACCTTTTGCTGAAATTGACGCCAACGCTCGCGGCGCTGTTGCGCGTCGGGGTTAGCCCTTAACGGTCGCTATATGCTGCTCGTAATAGCGCCAGTCCTCGGCCGTATCCAGATCGAAAGAGAAGCCGGCCGTTTGGATGATTTGCGTGGTCCAGCCAAGCCGGTTGGCCTCGCGCAAATGGCGTCGGAAGCTGCCCAAACCGAAGCGGAAACGAAAGTCGCCTAATCCACGCACCAACAAGGCATTCGTTCCTTGTTGTCGGCGATCAGGACAGATGGCTAACCGGGCTGAGGCGGCTAGCAGCGCAGCGACATCTTCGACACCGACAAAAGGCAGATCGGAAGGGGTAATTAGAAGGTTGGCGGCGTTCGCCGCGCAGGCGAATTGAGCGGCAGCCGTCAGGGCCTGGTTGAGTCCCGGCGGGCCTTCTTCGAGAAAGGCGATAGCCTGGTACTCTTGCGCTAGCGCCAGGATTTCCGGATCGCGGCTCACTACCAGGCAGCGAGTCAGGCCGGGCGATTGTTGCAAGGTTTTCAGGACGTGCACGAGCAACCGGCGGGTGAGCGCCGCACGCTCAGGCGCGTCGAGGACACCGGTCAGACGACTCTTGCTAAGGCTCAGCGGCTTGACCGGCACAATGGCCCAGGCGGCTGCCGGATTCATACTTCAGCCATCAAGTCGGCGGCAAAAGCCAGGATTTCGCCGGCGAGACGGAAGCGATCGGCGGCTGTGTGCATCAGCGTGTCGGTGCGCAGAGTCGGCAAGCCGGCCAGGGTCTCTGGATCACGGCTATCGTAGACAAAGGCGTTGATGATGTCGCCATAGTACTCGACCACGCCGCGAGCGGAGACGGCCATACCCCATTCTTGCATCATTTTGGCGGTAGGGCCTTTGACGGCCTGGCCGGCGATGATGGGGGAGACGGCGATAACGTGTTCGGGGATATCTGAGAGAATCGGCCGAATCGGATAGGCATTCAGTATCGGATCAATACTCACAAACGGATTCGAGGGGGCAATAATGACCACGTCAGCCGCTTCCAACGCCTGCACCACGGCCCGGGTCGCCCGCGCTGAGTCCGGCAAAATCACCCGTTGCACCCGCGGTTGCCAGCGTTCCCGCACAAACCACTCTTGAAACGGCAATATGCCCTGGTCTGTTTCCACCACAGTCGGCGCCGGCGCGTCACTCATCGGCAATAGACGCGCGGCCACGCCCAAACCCCGCGCCAGGTCAGCTATCACCTCTGTCAGCGTGCGCCCTTGCCCTAGCCAATGGGTGCGCGCCAGATGCGTTGCCAGGTCGCGGTCGCCCAGGTTAAACCAATCCGGCCCGCCAATCTGCTTCAAGGCCGCCATCGCCCGCCAGGTTTCATCTTGCAACCCCCAGCCGGTCTGCGGGTTGGCGACGCCGGCCAGGGTATATAAAAGCGTGTCCAGGTCAGGGCAGATAGTCAGCCCAAGATGAATGAAGTCGTCACCCGTGTTGCCGATAATCGTGTAATTTTCCGGCGACAGATGCTGCGCCAAGCCGACGGCCAGTTTGGCGCCGCCGACGCCGCCCGCCAATAAAACGACCCGTCGAGATAACCAGTCCATCCGATACACCCCCTGCACATAAAACGCGCTCCGGCCGCCGGCTTGCGCGGAAACAAGCCGGGTCTAGTCGGTCGGCGTTTGTTGCTGATGTTGGAAGAGTTGCTCGATGCCGACCGCCGCCAGGTCGAGCAAAGCCGCCAGTTGGTCACGATTGAAAGGAACTTTCTCGGCCGTGCCTTGAATTTCGACGATTGCGCCGCCGGGGGCCATGACCACGTTGAGGTCCGTTTCGGCCGAAACATCCTCCACATATGCCAGATCCAACATCGGCTGCCCGGCCACCATCCCAACGCTCACCGCCGCAATCTGTCGGCGTAGAACCTTGGGGGAAACGATGCCCGCGGCAATCAACGGCTGCAAGGCCAATTGGACAGCCAGCCAGCCGCCGGTAATCGCCGCCGTGCGTGTGCCGCCGTCCGCCTGTAAGACATCGCAATCTACAATCAGTTGCCGCTCGCCCAATTGCGCCAGGTTTAGCCCCATGCGCAGGCTCCGTCCAATCAGGCGGGAGATTTCTTGCGTGCGCCCTTTGGGCCATTGTTGCTCACGCTGCGAACGTTGATGGGTACTACGGGGCAGGAGGGCATATTCGGCCGATAACCAACCATGCCGCGCCTCGCCCGATTGCTGATGTAACCAGCGCGGCAAACGCTCCTCCACCGTCACATTACACAACACATGCGTCTCGCCAAACTGCGCCAACACCGATCCCTCAGCCCAGCGAGTATAGCCGGTTACCAAAGAGATCGGCCGTAATTCATTCGGTAAACGTCCATCAACCCGCATCCCTGACTCCTGAAACCATTATGGCAACGCCATCGCGCAACGGAAACCCAGATTAGCGCGAGCCACTGCCGGTTCATACAAATCGCGCATCGTCACCTTTAAGTCATCCGGACTGGACAACCACGAGCCGCCGCGCATCACCTTGGTCAGGCCGGTGATCGGCCCCATCGGATTGACATCCGAGGCCTGCTGATAGGCGTCAGGATTATACCAGTCATTGACCCATTCCATGACATTGCCCGCCATGTTATACAGACCAAATGGCGAACGCCCGTCAGGGAAACTATCCACCGGGGCAGTGTCTTTGTGTCCATCGTCAAAAGTCACATCCCGTTCGGCCCGCGTGCAATTGGTATCACAGTAATTAGCGCGTGCCCCATCGAACACCTCCCCCCACGGATAGGTCAGCTTCTTGGCTACGGCTGGATTGTACCCGGCGGCATACTCCCACTCCGCCTCGCTTGGCAACCGCGCATTACGCCAGCGACAAAAGGTGTCGGCGGCGTACCAGGTGACAAAAATTACCGGATAGCCGTCATAGGCCGGATCGCCATAGTAAGAAGGGTGGAAAGTAGCTCGTGTATCCTGCGGCGGCTGACACGCTCTAGCTTCCACGCACCGGGCGTATTGCCCGTTGCTCACTTCCGTTTCATCCAGGTAAAAGGCATCCAAACGAGTGACAAACGCCGGCTTGGCATTTCGATCCCCATCATCGTCTCCCATGCGAAAAACCCCGCCGGGGATGTAGATCAGGCGCGCGCCACTCAACGGGTCTGTTAATGGGCCAGGCGTCGGGGTTGGAAACAAGGTGGGGTCGGGTGTGGCCGTGGGCGTCGGGGCCAGGTCGGTGAGGGCGGCAATGACCTGAGAACGTAACGTGGCCGTACTGACTTCCGGGGGAACGCCAAAGGGTGTATCCTGCTTAAGCCGACCAAATACCACGCCCACAGCAATGATCAGCAGCAGCAGCGCGCTCAGAGCATAGATGGTGCGCCGTTCCATGGTGCGTCGTCGCGATTCGATGCGGCGGGCGGGCGCGGTCATGGGCGAATCGGCCGATCGGCGCGGCGTCAGGCCCTCCGGCTGGGAGCGCCCGGCCGGTCGATCCAGCGCACGCGCGAAATCCTCCACCTTTGCATAGCGTGCGTCCGCTCGCAAGGACATGGCCCGGTTAGCCACAATGGAAAGATAAGGCTCAACATCGGGATGTAGTTCCCGGGCAGACCGCATCGTTTCCAGGCCGCTCTGACGGCGGGCGGCATCTACAGGGCGCTGCCCGGTCAACAAGGTGTACAACGTCGCCCCCAGGCTGTAAATGTCGCTGGCTGCAGTCACAGAGACCTGTGTTTGCTGTTCCAGGGAGGCATAACCGGGCGCGCCTGCGCCTAAGCCTAAGCCGGGCAGCCCCGTATCCACCAGGAACAGGGCGCCGGCAGGCGTCAGACGAATATTGGCAGGTTTAATATCCAGGTGAAGTTGGTCATGGCTATGTAAAAAGGCCAACGGGAGGCAAACGGCTTGTAACCAGGCGATGACCCGATCCGAAGGCAATGGCCCATATTGATCGAGCAAGGTTTGCAGGTCTACCCCGTCAACATAATCAAAAATGAGATATTGCCCCACATTGTCCAGGCAGAAGTGATCGCGTACACGCGGCAATTGCGGATGGTTAAGTTCGCTGAGACGGCGCACTTCTGCCCGGAACAAGCGTTGGGTATCATAGCCGGCATCCAGGTATTCTTTGATGGCGACATCACGCCGGTCTTTGCTATCCCAGGCGCGATAGACGGCCCCGGCCTTACCTCTCCCTAACAGGTGAGAAATACGATAGCGGCCGACTAGAATTTCTTCGGGTAAATAGGTCATGTTTGCCTAACTCACACAGCCCTGCGCTGCGCCGAACCGGGTGTATTATACCGAGAGTCAGGCCAAAACATGACACGCAGGCCGGGTTTAGTGAGGAGGGGGTGAAGCGTCGCCGCCCGTGAGCATTGCCAGGGAGCGCTCAAGGGCGCAAGGCGACAGGCAGGAAAATGACCGGCGCGAAGGTCATGAGTTGGTATGGCCCGACGGCGCAAATGTCCAGAGCGAGTCTGTTGGCGCTCAGGTCGCGGGTGTAGGCGGTGGGCGGCGTGCACGAGGCGGGAGCTTCTACCCATTGACTCTGGCGCTGCCAGAGAATGAGCAGTTCCTGCGCGGCCCGGCCGCCCAAATCAGCCGCGCTATAGGTGAGACTGAGGGTAATGGGCTGGAGAAAAGTGTAATCGGGCAGCGGCAAGCCGGCGCGCAGGACGCTGAGGACGACGGCGTGGGCGGCAGGGGCGTAGCCGGCAACGGACGACG
>JAYRVN010000094.1:0-2276 GCA_041918535.1 Chloroflexota bacterium | reverse complement strand
CATCGGCGGCGGCATCACCGCCCTGGAAATGGCTGAAGGCCTGGCGCATCAGCATGTGGAAACCCACTACTTCCTGCGCCGTGACCGTCTGTGGGAGCGCGTCTTCAACACCTCCGAGTCCCACATCCTGGAACAGCGGTTGCGCGAGCATGGCGTACAGGTGCATTTCAACACGGAAATTCAAACGATTCTAGCCAACCGGCGCGGACAGGTCGGCGCGGTCAAGCTCGCCGACGGCAAAGAATTCGCCTGCGATCTGCTGGGCGTCGGGATTGGGGTGATACCGCAACTGGAATTGATCCAGGACGCCGGCATCGCGACCGACCGCGCCATCCTGGTCAACGAATACCTGGAAACGAATCAGCCGCATATTTTCGCCGCCGGCGATTGCGCCCAAGTCTATGACCGCTGGACACGCCGACACACCAGTGATGTCCTATGGCCGAGCGCCGTGGCTCAAGGCCGCTTCGCCGCCTGGAACATGCTGGATCAGCGCCAGCCCTACATCAAGTCAACGCCCTTTAACGCCTGCCTGCTCTTCGGTTTGCATATCACTGCCATCGGTCAGGTCAACCCGCAGGGAGAAAAAGGGGCGACCGCAGCGGTTGAGCATATCTTATCCCGTGGCTCGTCTGAAGTCTGGTTCACCTTTCCACGCAACTATCAGAGCGCCTGGTCGGAAGAAGGCGCTAATACCATACGCTTAACGTTGGACGACCGCCGCCTGGTGGGCGCACTCATCATAGGCGATCAAAGTCTGGCCGATCCTTTGCGCACCCTCATCGAGCAGGAAGCCGATCTCACCCCTATCTGGCCCTATGTGAACAAGGATTACGCCACCTTGAAACACCATTTGGGGCAATGGTGGCGTGAGTCAAGGAGTTAACCATGCGACGCTTACTTCTTCTTGCCGCAGCCGGCCTGATCGGCCTCGCCGTTGTGGGCGGCGCTGTGCTCTACAGCCGAGCCCCTGGGGCGGGCGTCCAGGCGGCCCAGGACGCCAATCTGCTGATCGCTCTTTTGGAGGCTACCCAAGCAGGCGCGCTGGAGAATTCGCAGGCGGTGCCTTTTCCGGCCGGGGCGGGCACGCGCATGCCCCATGCCTTCTTCCCTCTGACCGATGGGCACGCCGATCTGGCTTGTACCGCCTGCCACATGGCCGGGGGCTATGAAGGCACCGCCGCACAATGTGACGCCTGCCATGCGCAGGACGACCCGCACCAGGGGCAAAACGGAAGCCAATGTGAAGAATGCCATTCGCCGACAAACTGGCTGTTGGTTGATTTTGACCACACAACCTTGAACGGGCGTGATTGCGCCGATTGCCATAAGCCGCCGGCCGAGCATTTTCCGGGGGCGTGCTCAATCTGTCACCAGGACACAACAACCTTTCGCGAGGTAACCTTTGCGCATAAAACGCCGGATGTGGCCAACTGCGCCGCCTGTCACGCGCCGCCGGCCCAACACTTTCCGGGCGAATGCGCGATGTGTCACACCAATACCCAGGACTTCAAAGAGATCACGTTTGACCACACCGACGCGGCCCGTTCCGATTGCGCCGTTTGCCATGCGCCGCCTGCCAGACATTACCGCGGGGCGTGCGCAGAGTGTCATCAAGACACGACCGATTTCACCCACGTGTCATTTGATCACACCCGGCTGAACGGGCGGGATTGCGCGGGTTGTCACATTGCCCCGGCCCGCCATTACCCGGGCGCTTGCGCAGCCTGTCACAGCGACACAAACGATTTCAAAAACGCGCACTTCGATCATCGGCTGATGGGCGCGCAGGATTGCGCGGTTTGCCATGCGCCGCCGGCCCAACATTATCCAGGCGCTTGCTCGCGCTGCCACACGGACACCAACGATTTCCGCAACGCCCATTTTGACCACGGCGCTATCGGCGGGCAAGATTGCGGCGTCTGCCATGCGCCGCCGGCCAATCATTATCCAGGGGCTTGCGCGCGCTGCCACACAGACACTGGGGATTTCCTCCAGGTTCATTTCGACCACGGAGCGGTTAGCGGGCAAGATTGCAGCGCTTGCCACGCGCCGCCGGCCAATCATTATGCCGGCGCTTGCGCTCGTTGTCACCAGGACACGAGCAATTTCCAAAATGCCAGCTTTGATCATGGCACTATCGGCGGGCAGGATTGTTCCGTCTGCCACGCGCCGCCGCCGAATCATTTCAGCGGGGCGTGCAACAGTTGACACCACGACACGAGCAACTTCCAAAAGGCCAGCTTTGATCACAGCACTATCGGCGAGCAGGAGTG
>JAYRVN010000093.1:0-7867 GCA_041918535.1 Chloroflexota bacterium | reverse complement strand
TGCGCGGCCAAATCGGGCGGAAAAGCCACCGCCAGTTGGGTGAACCGACTGCCCGCATATTGCGCGGCGGTTACAAACGCCGCCGAGCGCGGGATTTTAGCCAGCGGATGCTCAATAGCCAGCGTCACCAGGTCACCGCGCCGGATTTCCAGCGCGGCAGTCAGCGCCTGGGCTGAAGCCAGGTTCACGGCCACATAACCGGGCGGGCTGGTTGCGCCCAGGCGCGCACGCGGAATTGGCCGGTGAGCCGGTAACGCCGCGCCGTTCAACAGCACGAAATGATCGATCGTTTCGGCCGAATCCAGGCACATATCCCCGATTAAACTGACGTCGTTGGCTCGATAAGGCGCTGTAATCACCTGGGCCGCCTCGATCAAATCGCCCGGCCGACGCTCCTCCAACAACACCGGCACATCCGTATAAGGGTTCAACACAATTTGCGTCGCCGCTTGCGCCGGCGCATCGAAAGCAGCCGGGTCCTTGACCGCCAGGAAGTAACCTTGCCCTGCCGGTTTCGGATAAACATACGCCCAGGTCTCCAGCGTAGTTGGCAGGCCGCCGGTCGTTTGAGCCGTCACCACCAGGCGGTCGCCATCGCTCACTGGCAGTTGTTCTTTCACCTTTGGCCCGTACAACCAGTAAGCCCGGCGCGAAACAATTCGGCCGAAAGCGTCCTGAAACGTCAGCCAGCTACGATCGGCGATAGGCTTGACTTCGCTTTGGGTGAAGAGCCGGCCGGGACATTTGACGGGCGACAAATTAGCCGGCGGCGCGCCGGCAGTGAACGCCTCCGGCCAGTAGTAGAAGCCCTGAGTCGGGTTGAGCAACTCTTTTTCCTGGGTGATGACACTTTCCAGAGGGATGTCCGGCTCAACATACCAGGCTTGGTCACGCCGAATCAACCGGCAGATTTGCCAGGCGAAGTCGTCGGATTGGATCAGTTGGCCGGGCGCGAGGACCCGGCAAGCCACCGGCAGCGCGACGACTTGTTGTTGCATCGCCTGAACATCTTGCACAAGCGCCACCTCTCCGGCGGCAGCCAATTGTTGCAGGAGATCGCCGGCCTGGGCCGTAGGGACTGATAACACCCATTGATGGTCAGGCAGCGCATCCAGAAGCAACAATTGATCGAAAATGCGCGGTTGACCCTGGCGCGGGGCAATGTGTAAGCGCACAGGCATACCGGGCTTGAAGGCAGCGCTATCGTCGCCGGTATAAAGCCTGACCGTCAGGATTTGGCGTTGCTGCGGGTCAAGATAGTCGGTCGCAGGCAATAGATTGAGTTTGTCCAGTGGGATGGGCGCGGCGGCGGGCAAGGGGGCCATGGTATAGCGGCCAACTAACTGGGCCGGGCTGGTAGCGACGGCCGCAGCATCTACAGCCGACGCGGCCTGCCAGACCCAATCGCCGGGTGTAATACAGTGATAAGCCGGTAAGCCGACGCGCAAAACAGGACAACGGGTGGTTTTTTCGGCCGAAACTCCCATCGCGCCCGTCATCTTCAGTTGGCGCTCGGCTCGAATCAAGGTGTCTTGGGCAATCTGAAGTTGGCGCTGCTCCACATCACGCGTCAGGCGCTCGGCCAGAAAGCGCTGCCGGCCGGGGCGCTGCCACCAGAGCAGCCACTCGCCGCTATACAGCCGGCGGATGAGCAAAATCAAGTTGCTGCCGATCACCTCCACCAGGACAAAGAGCAGGAAAAGCAAGCCCAGGAAAAGCAGTTTTACGTCAGCATTCAGGCTATCCCACCAGGCGCGCGGCGCGCCCGGTGTGAGGACGCCCATGACTAACCCCAGGCAACCCAACAAAAAGCCCAGCGTCGGAAAAAGAAACTGCGGCTGCAACCGGTTCTGCTCGGAAAAGTAGCCTTCCAGTCGGCTACTGACGGCAGCCAACAACTTCGGCACACCATTGGCGAGTTGGCTGAGCGGAGCAAGCGGATTCACGGGTCACCTCTCTTGGCTGAATTGCCCCGGATGGCGGCTGACGCCCCCACCGGCCAGGGCTCGGCCATCATAAACAACATTCAGATGAATCAACCGATTGTGTCGCATGGCTTGAGTCGCGCGGGCAGTCGCTCCGATTCATAATGCACGTCCCGTCCTCCTGGCATTTGTACCAGGTTTGCAGTTGACACAAAGCATCGGTGGCCGCTTCGTACAGTTGATTGAAACCCCGTTTGGGGTATTTGCCCAACGGCGTATCCAGGCGGAATATTTCGCTGATGGTCTGCCCGGTTTCGCTACAGAAGGCGCTTTTCATATCGTCCTGAAAACGTTTCAGGTCGCTGTAACGCACATAGCGCGGCCCTTCTTCGGTGGCGACTAGCGCAATTTCAGCCTGATGTTTCTCCATGTAGCGCAACGCAAACGCGATCGGCATATCATCATGAATGGCGGCGGGCGGCGCTTGCTCCGGCTTCGCCACCCCAAGCATGTCAATGACGCTATGGAGCGTGGCGCCGGCGACGTAAGTGGGCAAGACTTTTGGCAGCGTCGTGCGGGCCAGGCGGGATAAGCTCTGGTTGAATGCGCCTCTGGTCGGGCTTTTGAAAGTTTCGTGACCGGCATCAACCCAGGGCAGTTCGCCCAGAGCGGTCCGGAAAGCCTCCTCTAATTGCGAGGAAATTCTTAGATCGTTGTGCAGATCGCGTGTGCGGCGTTGAAGTGGGTTCATGCGACTCCTCAAATAAATCGTCGAGTGCGGCGGAACGGGATTTCGGCCGAATCCTGCACGCCTTAAGTCTGCCGGTAGCCATCAAGCTGGCATCTATCGGCCCTTATTTCACTATACCTGAATCCCACAAATTCTCTAGTGTCGAAGGGCACACGGAGGGCATGACGTTTGTCACCTCGCCGCCTGCAGCCCAACGGTATTGTCAGGCCCACAACCGCCGGTTATACTTTCCGCCATGACCCGACTCATCCTGGCTTCCGCTTCCCCGCGCCGGCGTGAACTCATTCAGCTTCTGGGCTTGCTGGTGGAAATCCGGGCGGCAGATGTGGATGAACGCCAGATTACCCACCCGGAACCCGCCCTAAATGCCATCGAAACGGCCGTCCTCAAGGCCCGGGCCGTGGCAGCGAGCCTGACCGACCCGGCGCTGATCATCGGGTGTGACACCAATGTGGCCTATGGGGAGCATATTTTGGGCAAACCCCGCGATTCGGCCGAAACCTGGACCATGTTGCGCCTGCTGCGCGGCCAGGTGCATCAGGTTCACTCCGGCCTCGCCGTCCTGGACACGGTCACCCACCGCCTGGTGACCGATGTGGCCTCGGTGGATGTGCCGATGCGCGCTTATAGCGACGAGGAGATCGCCGCCTATGTCGCCACCGGCGATCCGCTGGATAAAGCCGGCGGCTATGCCATTCAACATCCAAGATTTCAACCGGCGGCAGCGTTAACGGGGTGTTATGCCGGGGTGGTGGGGCTGCCCCTATGCCATCTGGGGCGCGCGCTCCGCCAATTCGGTCTGCCGGTCGGCCCGGCTATCGCCGATCGTTGCCAGGCTTACCATGTCTACGACTGCCCGGTCTGGTCGGGGATATGGGGAGCGGCTGAGCAAAAGTAGGGGAAGAATTCGGCCGAAAACTCGGCGCAAGCAAAAGCCGGGAGCGTGCGGCGTTCCCGGCTTTGGGCTTGATGATCGAGTTTATTCGTTGCCCTTCACGGGCTTCGCGTTGGCGCAAAAAATGAATTGATCCCGGCCGGCCGTGTGGTAAAAGAATGTCTGGCCGTTAGCTACCAGGATAATCTGGTAACCGTCCACCAGGGACATGGTGTACATCATGCCGGGCTGCGGACAGCCGAGCGAACCATCCGGCCAAGTCACCACCTGAACAGTCTTGACGCTGATTTGCTCAAGCGGGATATTCTGCCGGCGGCTCAAATCGGCCGAAATCTTGTTCAGCAGCGGCTCCAACCCCGCCACCTTGGCCGGCCCTCCCGGCACGCCAGGGGCAGGCATCACCCGCGGCGTCTGGTTGGGGTCCGGCGGGATCGGCGTCAAGGATTGCAAATCCACCACACTGGGCGGGCCAGATTGGCTGACAATCGGCCCCGATTGGGCGGCGCTATCCGCCGTTCCGGCAGCCTCCGGCGAATTTTCGGTTGCAGACATGCTGTTTTCCTCCGCGCCGGTCGTCACCGACGCCAAAGCGGGCGCCCCCGCCTCCGGCGCCGACGTCATTTCTGAAAGGGCGGGTTCAACGCCGGGCGCGGCGCAGCCGATCAGGAACAATGCGATCAAAACAAGCATTAAAGTGGTTTTCATGGGATGCATCTCCAAATAGCTGTCATTAACTTCCATCACCCGTATAACGTCTAATCATCCCTGAATGTTCCCTCTTTGACAATCTCCCCGCCCCCACGTAAACTACACATTGCGCCATGCACCGTTTTCGTCTCCGTCCGCTCTCTTATCAGACGCGTCTGCGTTTGTTGCTCGCCCCTTACGCTCTGGGCGCGCTTTTACTGTTCATCATTCCTGCCGTTCTCTCATTCGGCCTGGCCTTTTTCCGATATGACGGCCTCAGCGCACCCCGTTGGGTCGGCTGGCTAAATTTTATCCTGGCTTATACCGACGAACTATTCCGCTTGAGCGTGCAAAATGCGCTGGCGCTCGTCATCTTGCCTGTGCCCATCCGCGTATTGGGGGCTTTTCTGGTGGCGCGCTTGTTGTGGCGCGGCGGGCGGGGGTTGATATGGGCGCGCGCCGCCGTCTTTTTGCCCAGCATTGTGCCGGGCGTTGTCTATGCCCTGGCCTGGTTGTGGATTCTCAACCCACTCTACGGCCCGCTCAATCTATTCCTGCAAGCCATCGGGATCACCCCGCCCATGTGGCTGGCCGATGCCGCCTGGGCCAAGCCTGGCGTGGCGTTGGCGCTGCTATGGGCCATCGGCGAGGGTTTCCTGGTCAGCCTGGCCGCCTTGCACGACATCCCCCCGGCGCTGGAAGACGCGGCGCGCGTGGATGGCGCCACAGCCTGGGGCGTGCTGCGCCATATCACTTTGCCCATGGTGGCCCCGGTGTTGCTCATTCTCTCTTTTCGGGATGCCGCCTGGCTGCTGCAAGAATCTTTCACCACCGTGTGGCTAATGACGCAAGGGGGGCCGTATTATGCCACCTTTACCTTGCCCCAGTTTATCTATGAGCAAGGCTTTGGCTTGCTGTCCTTCGGCACGGCCAGCGCGGCGCTGTGGATGCTCTACGCGTTGACAGGCGGCGTCATAGTGGTCTTGTATAGCGTGGCGCGACAATGGAATCTGGGCAGCGCTGAGGATGCCCTGGTGCTGTAGGAGCGGGCGAGTATGCGACATTGGCAACGCGGGTTGGCGCGCGCGGGGGTGGTGGTGATTTTCGTGCTACCGTTATTCTGGATGGCGACAGCCGCTTTGCAGCGGCCGGGCACGCCGTTGCCGACGGCGTGGCGGTTGTGGCCGTCAGAGCCGGGGTGGGAAAATTTCGGCCGAATCTTTCACCTCCTCCCTCTAGCCCGTTACACCCTCAACTCGCTGTTGGTAGTCTGCCTCGCCGTCCCCCTCACCCTTCTCACCGGCTCCTGGGCCGGCTTTGCCCTCGCCCGCCTACCCCAACCAGAACAACGACGCTGGATTTTACTCTCGCTGGCCTTGCTCATGATCCCCGGCATCGCCTTGTGGAGCACACGCTTTCTTGTCTACAAATGGCTGGGTTGGCAAAATAGCCTGTTGCCGCTCATCGCTCCGGCGCTGCTCGGCGCCGGCCCATTCTTTGTGCTCGTCTTTTACCGGGCCTTTCGGCGCATCCCGGCGGCAATCTACGAAGCCGCTTTGCTAGACGGCGCGGGCGTATGGGCCACCTGGCAGCGCATTGCCTGGCCCCTGGCGCGCCCCACCGTCGTCGGCGTCAGCTTGCTGGCGCTGGCGCTCTATTGGGGCGACTTTCTCTCGCCCTTACTTTACCTGAGAGATACAACCTGGTATACCTTGCCCGTCGGTCTACAACAGCTGCAACAGATGTCGCGTTCCGACTGGCCGTTGCTCATGGCCGGCGCGGTGTGGGTGACGCTCATCCCGGTCGGCCTTTTCCTGGCGGCGCAGCCTTGGGCGCAACGCGCTGGGTCTCAATAACATGCTCCACCTGCGAGGAACCTTATGTTGAAGAACTCCATGAAACGTCTCTGGTGGCTGGCGCTATTGCCGTTCGTGGTAGTGTTAGGCTTTGTGATCTGGGCCTCTCTGGCTGCGTCGCCGCAACCGGAAGCGCTGGCAGCGCTGGAATCGGACGCCCTGGTGACGGTAGAGACAGAACCCTGGCTGACATTTCGGCCGACCCAACCAACCTTCACCGGCTTCATCCTCTACCCAGGCGGGCGCGTTGATCCCCGCGCCTATGCGCCCGCCGCCCACGCTCTGGCAGCCGAGGGCTACCTGGTGGTGATTGTGCCCATGCCCTTAAACTTGGCCGTGTTGGGCGCAGAACGCGCCAACAAAGTCATCGCCGCCTTCCCTGAGGTAACTGTGTGGGAGATAGGCGGGCATTCGTTGGGCGGCGCGATGGCGGCGCATTACGCCCACGCGCACCCGCAAGCGGTGGAAGGGTTGGTGTTGTGGGCCGCCTATCCGGCCGCCGGCGATGATCTGTCCACCAGCGAACTGGCTGTGCTTTCCATCTCCGGCACGCAGGATGGGTTGTCCACGCCCGACAAAATCGAGGCTTCACGCGCGCTATTGCCGCCAACGACTGAATGGGTGCCGATTGAGGGCGGCAACCATGCGCAATTCGGCTGGTACGGGCCTCAGGCGGGGGATAATCCGGCCACTATCAGCCAGACAGCGCAACAACGCCAAATCATTGCCGCCACGCGCGATTTTCTGGATGCGCTGGAGGCCGAGCGCTAACGACGTGACGACAGGCGCGGTCTTTGCTTCTCTATGACCTGCCTGCTCCAAAGGGAACTGTAATGCTGGCGAAAGTCTTGAGTTGTGCTATTTTGGGGTTGCAGGCAGAACTGGTCGAGGTAGAGGTCGATATCCGGCGTGGGCTGCCTTCGTTCATGTTGGTGGGGCTGCCGGATGCGGCGGTGCGGGAGAGCCGCGACCGGGTGGCGGCAGCCATCAAGAATAGCGAACTAGAATTTCCCGGCAGCAAGCGCATTACCGTCAATTTGGCGCCGGCCGATTTGCGCAAGGAAGGTCCGGCTTATGATCTGCCAATTGCTGTGGGGATTCTGGCGGCGTCTCAGCAAATCTGGTTTGGGCAATTAGAGGACGCCCTATTTGTGGGAGAATTGTCCCTGGATGGCGCGATTCGGCCGACCAAAGGGGTGCTCCTCATGGCGAATCTGGTGCGGGAACGGGGGTTGGCGCGCATTTTTGTGCCCGCCGTCAATGCCGCCGAGGCGGCGTTGTTGCCCGGCGTCGAAGTCTTCCCGGTGGCGAATCTGAGTCAGTTGGTAGGGCATCTAACCGGGATGCGTCAGATTGCGCCCTTCACCACATCGGCCGATCCGTTTGCCGAGGCGGAGATCACGTATGCGGCCGATTTCGCCGACATTATGGGGCAAGAGCATGTCAAACGGGCCATGGAAGTGGCGGCAGCCGGCGGCCACAACTGTTTGCTCACCGGCCCGCCGGGCGCCGGCAAAACCTTGATCGCCCGTTCCTTGCCGGCCATTTTGCCCCGCCTGACTCTGGAGGAGGCGTTAGAAGTCACCAAAGTTTATAGCGTAGCCGGTCTGTTGCCGGCCGACACGCCGATCATCCGCCAGCGACCGTTTCGCGCCCCCCACCACACCATCAGCTACGCCGGACTGGTTGGCGGCGGGGCGTGGCCGCGCCCCGGCGAAATCTCCCTGGCCCATCGAGGCGTCCTCTTTCTAGA
>JAYRVN010000092.1:0-3262 GCA_041918535.1 Chloroflexota bacterium | reverse complement strand
TCGCCGGCGGGGTGACGGCGCTGCTTTATCTCTTCGGCTGGCAGGAGTGGCTGGCCCTGCGCATGGCCGGGCCGCTAACCACGCTGCTGGGGTATGTGGGCTTTGCCTTCAGCCTGACCATTGGGCTTGACATCCTGTTCGCGCTGCTCATTAGCCTGTTCGAGTGGGGGTTGGGGCGGCTAAAGGGAGTGCGCGTGATGTATGATCGCTGACGCCGAGAACGTGGGCGTCCGGCGGCTAGAACGCTAGGGTCAGTTTGCCACCGATGCCTGCAGAGAGGCGATAAACGTCACCCTTAGGGCATGACAATTCCCACTTCCCTTAGCCGCGCCAAACCATTATCCTGAAAGAAACTTCGCAATCTGTCTATCGGCCGAACAGGTACACGCCTGCCCGCGCCGTGGAGGTATGAGCCAATGAGTCAGATCGCCTTAAGAACAACCCCAGGACAATCTGGGCAAGCGGTTGTGGCCGTTTTCTGGCGGCGATGGGTGGGGGCGAACGCGCTGGCGGAAACAGTAGGTTTGGGCAGTTCCTTGCTGTTGACGGCCGTCTTCATCTTTGGGAATGAGTCGCTCCTGGGGGTGTGGTTGTCGGCCAGCGTGGTCGTACTCGGCAGCGCGCTTTTGGAAGGCACGGCGGTTGGGTTGGCGCAATGGGCCGTTTTGCGGCAGCGCCTGTCGGCTTTGCCCTGGCAGCATTGGTGGTTGGCGACGGCCTTGGGCGCGCTGGTAGCCTGGGCGGCGGGCATGATCCCCAGCACGGTGATGAGCTTGCAATCGGCCGAAACGGTCACCCCCGCCCCGGAGATACCCGACAGCCTGGTTTATGCGCTGGCTGCG
Organism: Chloroflexota bacterium; assembly: GCA_041918535.1. Classification (GTDB taxonomy): domain Bacteria; phylum Chloroflexota; class Anaerolineae; order Promineifilales; family Promineifilaceae; genus DAOTXO01. The sequence continues at coordinate 2,420 of JAYRVN010000092.1, read as the reverse complement.
CTGATGGGACTTGGCCTGGGCGCGGTTCTAGCTCTGCCCCAATGGTGGGTGTTGCGCCGGTATGTGGCGCGCGCCGGTTGGTGGCTGCCCGCCAATATGGTCGCCTGGGCGCTCGGTATGCCGTTGATCTTCATCGGCGTCGGACTGGCTTCAAGCGGCGGCGCGGTAACGCTCGGCGCGGTCTTAATCCTATTGACCAGCCTGGCGGCGGCCGGCGCGGTTGTCGGGGCGGCGCATGGCGCTGTGCTGGTGAGACTATTAGGAGGCCGGATTGATGACAACCTTCACACCACAAACTGAAGCGCGTTTGCGCTGGGCGTTTAAGCAATTCAACCACTTCATGCTCCTACTCTGGCGTCTGGGATTGGGGAATTGGGGCAATCCAACGCGCTGGGGCGGGCAGGTGATGGTCATCACGCATATCGGCCGAAAAAGCGGACAACGACGGCGCACGCCGGTGAATTATGCGCTGATCCAGGGGGATGTGTATTGCACGGCGGGATTCGGCCGAATTTCTGACTGGTATCGCAACATCCAAACCAATCCGCAGGTTGAACTCTGGTTGCCCGACGGCTGGTGGGAAGGGATTGCCGCCGATGTTACCGACGAGCCTGACCGGTTGTCGCGCTTGCGCGCCGTCATCCTCGCCTCCGGCTTTGCCGGGCCGCTCTTCGGCGTGGACGCGCGCGGCCTAAGCGATGATGACTTGGCGCAAGTGACCGGCAATTACCGACTCATTCGCATTCAGCGCACAGCCGCGCGCACGGGTCCCGGCGGGCCCGGCGACCTGGCCTGGGTTTGGCCGGCGTTGCTCTTGGGCGGGCTTTTCCGGCGGCTGATTCGGCCGAAACGCTGCCGCTAAGCCAGCGCTCATCGCTCCGCCGGTGTCAATCGAACATCATCAAGCTACCAGGCCGGCGACAATCTGTTGCAAGCCCTCGGCAATGCGCTCCAACGAGAAATTGCGCTCCTCGATTTGGTAGCGAAACAGGCCGGCATGAAGTGGCGCTAACAAGGCGTCGGCCAGATAAGCCAGGTCCAGGCCTGGGCGCAGTTCGCCGGCGGCCGCGGCGGCCTGCAAGAGGCCGTGTACGGTGAGATATTGCCAGAAATGGGGGCGTTCGCGAGAGGAAGATTCGGCCGATAATCTCTCGCGCTGCACCTCGGCCAACAACGGCGCATGGTCGGCCGTGAAGAAAACCAGCGCGCGCAAAAACGCGCTGAGTTGCGCCACCTGACCGACGCCGTCGGCCGTCATTTGGCGCAAGTCGGCCAGCGTCTTGTCTTGAAACTGCAACATTTGGGCATCCATTAGCGCCAGGCACAGCTCCGACTTATCGGCGAAACGACGATACAGCGTGCCCTTGCCTACGTGCGCCGCGCGCGCGATGTCGGTCATGGTTACTTCCGCCACGCCGCGCTCGGCAAATAGGGGTTCGGCGGCCGCCAAGACCTTGGCCCGGTTTTCCACCGCGTCACGCCGCTCACTCTGTCGCGTCTCATCCATGTGAATAGGTAAAGCCAGGGGATCACTCATGCTTTAGTCGGCTCCCTCTTCCAGGTCAAATGCCTCAGCCCGGTTCGGTAACTTCTGTCTGCGAAAACACGTTTGCGCCTCTAACACAATGTTTATATACGGCGTCTTGACAAGTGGACTGTAGTCCGCTATCATTATACATAACAAACGGACTAAAGTCCATTTATTTTGGAAACCCAAGGGTCGCCGGCGTCGGTCTTCTAACCAAGTACCCCGAAAACACCCATAGGCCCTTAACTCAAACCAAGAAGGAGTCTTACCCATGGCCTGGCAGATCGATCTTGCCCATTCTCACATCACCTTCACCGCCCGTCACATGATGATTTCCAAAGTGCGCGGCGCCTTCGAATCTTTTTCCGGCGTCATCAATTTCGACCCGGACAAACCGGAACAAACCACGGTAGATGTCACCATTGACGCCGCCAGCATCAACACCCGCACGGCGGATCGGGATAATCATCTGCGTTCGGCCGATTTTCTAGACGTCGCCAATTACCCCCAACTCCACTTTGTCGGCAAACGCGTGGAGAAACTGGATGACACTTCCGGCCGGCTAATCGGCGATCTGACCATTCGCGACATCACCCGCGAAGTCACGCTGGCCGTCAACTATTTAGGCGTCGTCAAAAGCCCCTGGGGAGCGTCCAGCGCCGGGTTCAACGCCTCCACTAGCATCAACCGCAAAGATTGGAACCTAACCTGGAACGTCGCCCTGGAAGCGGGTGGCTGGTTAGTGGGCGACACCATCAACATTGAAATCGAGATGGAATTAGTCAAGCAGCCGGAAGCGGCGCTGGCCTAGCAGCCTGTCGGAGAAGTCAGGGTCTTCAAACCGAGACCCTCTTGATGTAAACTATGGCCATGACCAGAAAATTCAGAAGCG
>JAYRVN010000091.1:0-1512 GCA_041918535.1 Chloroflexota bacterium | reverse complement strand
TAGTTGTAGGTGGCGCGGTTGCCCTCCACCTGCGGTTGGCCGCCGGCCGGCAGCGCTTTTAATTGGTCACCTCGGCCGTAACCGGCCAATTGCAGCTCCCACTGCCAGGCTGGCGTGGCACAGTCATCGGCGCTACACGTGCGCGGAATGACGGTTATTCCTTGCGGCGTGAAATAGGTGCGCAGGTTATGCGCCCGGTTGGGGGCCTGGAAGGCGGCGCCCACGCCGGGTACCTGGCTGCTCTCCTGCCAGGAGAGCTGATACTCACTTTGGCGAATTTGCTCTTGCGCAGCCGCTTGCCAACCCGGCTCTATCTCGGCCGCCGGGTCAGATGGGGCAGCCGCACGCCGGTCGGCCTGCGCCGTGACGGGTTGGGTTGGTCCTACCACAAACAATATGGCTGCCAGAAACGCGAGCGTCGAGCCAACATAGGCGCAGCGCAGGCGATGATTTTGCATTCTCTGGCGGCGAGTCGTTAAGATTGTCATCGGTCATCCTCCATTTATGGATGGGACTCTTCATCATGGCAGCTATTCCTGGGTTTATTGGTTGTCTGCCCGCGCGCTAGAGCGCGGCAGCAGCCTGGTTGACGCCCTGACTTTCCTGCATGCACACCGCTGCGGTGTCACCCCGGCTGCAGCAGTCTGCAATGGCTGCTCCATACATCGCATCCAGCATCAGGTCAAATGTGTACAGATATAGATCAGCGTGAAGTATTGGCGTGAACCAGATCACCTCGGAGCGACAAATAGGAATTCTGGAGCGTTGAGGTCGGCACTCTGGCTGCCCAGGCCGCTAGTTGAAACGTATCGCCGATGGGCGGTTGTGCCAGTCCCAAAACTGAGACGGCTGTGTCTCCCACGAAGGCTGAGGAGATATAGGATGTCAGAACCCTCCGATCTTCATAGGGAGGGAGCCAACTTAAATCCATAGGGCCGGCCAGCGTTTGGGGGGCTCCCCACGTCAGTCCGCCATCGGCCGAACTGATAAACCCGGCGTACAATTGACAGGTGGAGAGATCGCAGGCGGCGTCAGGGTAGTAGTAATAGGTCAAGCCCAAGCGCGCCGCGCTGCCGCTGCCGGTGACGGCCAAGCCGGGGATGAAATACGTGGCAGAACTTCTGGCGGGACCAATCGGAATACGCATAAGCTTTGACCAGTTGCGACCGTCGGTAGAAGTAGTCAGGACGATGTCGTTGGTCAGGCTTCGACAATATTGGCGGAAGCGGCAATCCGCTGATGCCACGAAAACTCTGCCTTCCTCGTCTGTCGCGGCCGAGAGAAGGCCGGTGTGCAGGAGGTTGACAGGGTTCGTTTGTGGTGTGAACAGACGCCAGACGCGGGAACCCCAACTTTGCCCTCCATCTCGCGAGGCGATTGACATGAAGGGGAATGGACCAGCAAAGTCGGCATGTTTCATGACGGCAATCGCCGTCCCGTTGGGTTGCACGACAATTTGAGGATCATCAGCAGTGCGCGCCGGGGTGGGGCCGACCACCTCTGGGCCCCACG
>JAYRVN010000090.1:0-7465 GCA_041918535.1 Chloroflexota bacterium | reverse complement strand
GGCGCTGGCCGAACGTTTCATTCGCCAACACACGCAGCCGGGCGACCTGGTGCTCGATCCGTTCTCAGGCGTCGGGACATCCCTCGCCGTTGCCGCGTCGTTGGGCCGGCGCTGGCTGGGAGTAGAAATCAATCCGAACGAGGCGCAGCAGGCGCGCCAATGGCTGCAATCAATCCAACCCATACAGGAGTCCCTACCATGTTTGGCCTAAGTCCATTAGCTGTAGTCGGCGTCATTGTTCTCGTTTCCGCTCTGGTGGTCATCTTCTCTGCCTGCGTCCTGGCTAAACGCTACGATGAGGAGAACGAGGTCTACGAGGCTGCATACAAACGATCCAAGGAGGCGGGGCGTGAACAAGTACATTGAAATCCCCTTAGCCCTTATTCGGCCGAATCCCCAGCAACCGCGACGCGAGTTCGACGCCGAAGCGCTGGCCTCACTGGCGGATAGTCTCCGTCAGCATGGCCTGCTGCAACCGATCGAGGTTGAAGAGGACGGCGCCGGCGCTTACATTCTGCATCACGGCGAGCGTCGCCTCCGCGCCGCCGCGCTTGCCGGATTAAGCACAATCCGGGCCGTCGTTGTGCCCGCCCTCAACGAGGAACAACGGCTGACACGCGCACTGGTGGAGAATCTCCAGCGCGAGGACATGAATCCGATAGATGAGGCGCTGGCCTACCGGAAGCTACTGGTGTGGTACAGGACGCCATCGAGAATCGCCGATATAGTTGGTCGCGCAGAACCCACCATAAACGGCCGCCTGATGTTGCTCGACCTGCCGGCCGAGGTTCAGCAACTAATTGCCGATTCGCAATTCCCGCGCGACGCGCGCGTAGCGCGGGCCGTTCTGAACCTGCCTGTCGACATGCAGGCCCCCTTCGCCCGGTTGTGCGCCAACCAAAAATTACAGGTCCCGGCCATTGTGGCCGCGGCCCAGCGGGTGTTAACCAAATTGAATGGCCGCAATGGGCAAGCCCCAAAACACACCTACGCGGACCGGCAACCTCTGGATACTGAGGCCCCAGCCCTGGCGCTGGTTTACGGCAGCGGCGGCAAGGCGAGGTTGCTGCCGGAGGCTTATCAACCCGCGGTGGAAGGCACGTGCCGGGCCTGCCCCTGGTTTACCGCGCCGAAAGAGCACCGGCCGTGCGCCGATTGCCCCTTGACCATTTTTGTCCGCAACATGACGGATACGGCACAGGTCATCGCATGATACCGCCTGATATAGCCGCACTAATCGCAGAGGCGATTGTCGAAGGCCGACTGGCCAGCGGCGAGCACCCTGCGCGCGTACTGGCCACAGCGCAAACGGAGGAGGAGGGGCGGGTGGCGCGCAAGGCTATCCTCCATGGCGTGACGCGCAACGCGCGCTACCAACGCCAGCCGAATTGGACATCCGAGGAACTGCAATTCCTCGACGCGCATGCGGCTACGATGAGCGTTCAGCAAATCGCGGCCGCCTTGGGACGCTCGCCCAACAGCGTCAAGGTTAAACGCGTGCGGCGTGGGTTGCCGTCAGTCACGCGGAATCCGGATTACTACTCGGCGCGAGACATCGCGCTCATGTTGGGGGTTAGTTGTTCCAAGACTGTCACGCGTTGGATAGAAGAAGGGCGCATAAAGCCCATGGATGTCGAGTTGGATTGTGGTTGGTCACTGGTCCCCTGGGAACGAATCGCGCGGTTTGCGGTGAACCCTGACAACTGGGTTCTCTTTGATACCAAGCGCGTGAAAGACCCTCGACTATGCCGACTGATCGCGCTCCGGCAAGATCGCTGGCAAGACGCCTGGCTGACCACGAAAGAAGCGGCCGCTTGGTACAACACGCAACATCCGGGAATGCCGTTAGTGGAACCCTCCGATATCCGCCACGTGATAGCAAGAGGGCGGCTGACCGGCGTGCAGAAGGGGGTCGGGAATTCATCCTGGTTTGTGCGACGGTCCCACCTGGTTGATTTTGTCATTTACAAGGGCGGCAAGGGCGCCGCCAAGCGCGTCCGTCTGTCGGCCGACGCCATCGAGTACCTGCTCCTGGCGCAGGCGCTTGGGATAACCAAGAGGGCCATCGCAGCCAACATGGGTTTGGCTTGCGAACAAACCATCTACAACTATTTGGCTATTGCGCGGAAAAATGCGCAGCGCCTCATTCGCAACCATCAGTTGGATGCCTTGTATCGCCCACGGCAGAATAGGCTCTATGCGGATTGGTCACACCACGCTCGCAGATTCCCCACGCTGGCGCGGGCCATGCGGCGTTTCCTGGCCGACGAGCCAAAGCTCTCAAACCGCGACCGCCTTTTAGTGCGCGCCTGGCTCTATAGTTGGGCAGCCTGGCATGCAACGCCCCACAATGTGGCTCAAGAGAAATTGGTTCGCCGCTTGCATCATGTCGGCCGAAACTCCGCCGGCGAGTGTTACAACATCGCTCGCCTACATGAGATACGCAAGGCCCTGATCGCCTGGTATCCACCGGATTCGGCCGAAAGCCTACCCCTACGGCCGACGGTACTGGAGACATTGTGAACACGCACCCTATTATCATGACTGGAGAGTCCGTCAATAGAATCCTGGCTGGCGAAAAACATCAGACCCGGCGACCAATCAAACCTATGGCGAGTTATGAGCACGCCGGCAATCCGTTCCCACACGGCCCATACGGAGCAACTGGCGATCGGCTTTGGGTACGGGAGGCGCACCACATTGACTGGTATCCAACCGGTATCCTGGACTCCCATGGACGGCCTGGAGTGGCCCACTATCGAGCAGACCGCGACACTATCTCGCAGAGTTGGCCCGCCTCAACCTGGCGCAGTTCCATCTACATGCCCCGGTGGGCCTGCCGCCTGATTCTCCAGGTGGAAATGATTGAGGGTCAACGCCTGCAAGCCCTGTCTGAAAACGACGTACTGGCCGAGGGGATTGTATGGTCTGGAGCCCAATCCGCGACAGACGCGTTTATTGCCGCGTGGAACAAAATCTACGCCCCAGGTCGCAGTCAAGTATTGTCATGGGCGGCTAATCCGTGGGTGTGGAAAATTCAATTCAGCGTGGCCTCTATGGCCAAGCGTGGAGAGGTATTGTCATGAGCCGTTGCCGTTTTGTGGTAGCTCTGTGCATTATCCGTGTGTTGCTGGTTTCGACTAGCGTTTCGGCCGAAAAGCCGCCCATCCCCCCTATCCCGACGCCTAGTCCCTGGGACACCCTCACCTCTGTAGGCGTTTATGCGCCGACCGAGGCGGCAGTCACAGGTTGGATCATCCTGGCGGTTGCCTTAATTGTGCTGGGAGTTATCGGTCTGGTGGCCCACCAGATGCGCTTCGCCGACAAATGAACACCATTGAGAAGACCATTCCCATCGAACCTTTCGGCAAAGCGCGCCCGCGCTTTGTGCGTCGCGGCGGGACATTCATGCCGGATGATTACCAGGCGCGCCGAGACGCACTGCGTCTTTTGTTCGGCCCGGTCGACATCCCCGGCCTGCTGGCGATGCGAGTTATCGCTTATCGGCCGATGCCGCAGAGTTGGTCGGAGCGGAAACGCCCGCAAATGGAGGGCCAATACACCACCGCCACACCCGATGTAGATAACATCGCCGGCGCTGTGATGGATGCCCTGTTCGCCGACGACGCGCGAGTGGTTTCAATTGCCTGTGCGAAAGTGTGGGGCAGGGAGGCTGCGTTGAAGATACGCATCTCGTCTATAGAAGATTTTGTCTTTGGATCAAGAGCATGATTCACTGGACTAGCGCTGCTCTTACCGCCCTTATTCTGGCCGCCTTCATCTGGGCGGAGGCCCATCCGTGTACGCCCCCTTGCGAAGGTGTGGCCGGGCTGCTGGGGGCCGCCGTGCTGCTATCTGTTATCGTTTTTGCCATCTGGAAGATACGGAGGTCTTCAACATGGACAAACTCTTAGAGCTCATTGAGGAAGCGATTGCGCAACTTGAACAATCCGGCTTGGCGTCAGAGCATCGCGGCTTAATCGGACTCAAACTGGCTGAGGCGCGCTCGGCCGCAATTCGCGCAACCCATCAGGCCGAACTGGCGCAATTGTGGCTCTATGCCGGCGAGACCGGAGAATAGCAACCGGAGGGTTTCGCCGAGACGCAACAACACCCTGCCTAAAGGAGCAACCATGGCCATCCCACCTAATAAACACCTATACACCCAAGCGTTTCAGATCGCGTCGCTGATAGCCAGTCGGCTGGAACCCCATTGCCGGCGGATTGAAATCGCCGGGAGCCTGCGTCGTCAACGCCCCACGATTGGCGACATAGAACTAATCGCCATAGCAAAAACCTATTTTGCGGCGCCGGCCAATCTGGAAGAGCAACTAGCCGGGCACGGACGCGTCTGCAATCAGTTGCACGAGCATCTGGACACGCTCATCCGCGAGGGGAAGATCACCTATCATCTCACCAGCGCCGGTGCGCGTTGCTGGGGTGACCGCCTGCGTAAATTCACGCTGACCACAAACCTCGGCGTCGTTTATAAGGTTGACCTTTTCATGTGTGAGGAGGCCGATTGGGGCAATACGTTTGTAATCCGCACCGGTTCGGCCGAATTCTCTCACTGGCTGGTAACTCAGCGCGCCTCCGGCGGGGCTATGCCGCCCAACATGCACCATGCCGAGAATCGTTTGTGGCGTGACGGTCAGGCCATCGGTTGTTTCGAAGAGGTTGATTTTTTCACCGCGATTGGACTGCCCTACATCCCGCCGCAGTTCCGCGACGATGATGCGTGGGTAGCCTATCTGAAATCACTTGAGATGTGAGCACAATGAAAAACACAATTAGGCACCGAGCGCAGATGCGTCAGATAGTAATGTCCAGGCGAACACAAGCGCTGTTATCCGAATTGCAGCATCTGAGCAGCCGGGATAGGGTCCGCGTCGTCATTGAGACGGCGGCTCAAATTGTTGAGGGCTTTTCAGCTTTCTATCCTACAGACATTTTCCCAGAACCCCCGCCTGGACAGCACGGCGACACGGTGGACGCCTGTTCGGCCAGCGCGATTCGGCACGTCTTGCCAGCTATCGCTGACCGTGTCCGATCGATGAGTATACTCCCAAGTCCGTTGCGAGACAGCGGGCTCCTGGGAAACCATGAGGGCCCCATGACCGAGTGGTTAGGCGCGGCGTGGTCGCTGCTCTACAGCGATGATGTGCAAATCGTAAGCGCACCCAACACTGCGTCGAGCGGACAAGAGCCGTAGGCTCTAAATTAGAAGCGTAAAAGGCCGCCCCTCTGTCGCCGGCCCCGATTATCAAGCTCAGACAGAGGGGGAGGCGGCCAAACCGTCACCATGCAATTGCAACTTTTTGCCGGTCGCTACCAGTGCCAAAATTGCGGCGCGAATATGGACGTGGTGCATCGCGTTCGGCAATTCCGTATATGCGATACCTGCTACGCCAACTTCGTTCTACCGGCATCGGCAAACAACAATCTCGATGCCGTTTCCAGGCAACGTGTGGCAGAGTTCTGGGAATGGTATTATCAAATGGAGGCCCGCTACCCAACAAAATCGCGTCAGGTACACTTTGCTCCCAGGTTACCGCTTCCCCCAAGCGACTATCTGCCGCTGTGCGACTGTGGTGTTGAAAGGCCGGAATTATTGCGCCCCGCAACCGGGCCTTCATTGTTTGGCCATCAACGCCAGACACATTGTCGGGGGTGTGAGGCCCGTCTTAAGGTGGAGTCTGTTTTTCGTTTGGCCGACCACATCGCACCAGGGAGAGATGATGAGACCTGGCTCGACCTGCTATACCGTTCCCAACGCGAAGCCTTTGAACTAGGCGTTTTGCCAGATTATTGGTTTGAGTTGCGGCATTCCACCAGCAAGGAGGGGGGAGGATGCTAGACCGCATTTACATAGAGCCCTTAGGGCCACGGGGCCTTGACTGGGCCTATGCCACAGTCACAACAGAACATTACCTGCATCGTCGCCCCGATCCGCGCACTATGCCGGAAGGCGTGGAAATTGGTGTTCACGGCGTCGGTCGCATTGGGCTGCTGCTCTTCGGCCGACCGGAAGCAACCCGCTGTTATCCATGGTATGGATCGGTCGAGGATGTCTCTACCGGCCGCGCCGAAGTAACCCGCTGGCAGGTACTGAACCTGTCGAGGGTCTGGTTCTCCCCAGACGTTCAACCAGGCGGCGTCCACTACGGGCCGCATTGGCTGCCTGGGTTCTTCGACCGCCGCGGGCAATGGCGCTCAACCCTGGGTAGCACCGTCATTCAGTTAATCGTGCCAACCGTGTCCGCGTTCTATCTGGAGCGGCGCCCTCCAGTTTTTCTGCACGAGCCTTATCAAAAAACTTGGCTAATGAGCTATTGTGACACACGAGTGCATCGTGGCGCTCTCTATGCCGCCACCGGATTTGCGCGCTACCGAATCAACCGAGATGGCATTGAAACCTGGCGCTTGCAACTTCCGCCGATGTCGGCCGAATCCGATGCGCGTGTTCGTAGTCTGTGCCAAACCCACCCGCGGTCTCGACGGATTCGAGCCATTTCCGAGGGAGCAAACCAACTCTCTATCCACTACTGAAATAGCTGTTTTGGTGTGTTTTGGTGCTTGACGTATATACATAACGCTGTATAATATATGTATATGGTGTTCGCACCATCTAACTGAAAGAATTGAAAGGAGATGAAACCGTGTTTGATTTATCAACCCCCCAATCCTCTGTATCTCTCACATTCGATTCGGCCGAAGCCCTGAACCTTGCGCTCGAAGCCAACGGAATGCCGCCTATGCAAGTGCCTGGCAGCGCGGTTGTAGACGGCCGGCGCATCGAGACTCAGAAGTGGTACTGGGCAAAGCCAGTAATGTATCGTCTATGCATCAGCTCGGCGCGCTACACCGAGGCCGTCTATCTCAGCAAAGAACAAGCTGAAAAACTGGCCGCGTTGGTTCCCACGCCGACAATCGGGATGGACGCGATGTGCGCGTCCGATGTGGTCGCCAGCTTAATCGCCGAGGCCCCCTTAGACAAAGCCACCCGCGCCCCAATTTACACAGAGTTGTACTGTTGGGTGGTAGATGACCACCAGGCGGCTGGCGACATACTCGTCACGCACGTGAGCGGAGATTTCACGGCTCGTTTACGGCGTATCGCTGCCGTGGATGTCAGCGTGGATGATCGCATCTATATCCGCATCGAGCACGAGGTCAAATATCCGTATGCCGGAGTTGACTTCGTTGAAGTTATGAGCGAGCGGCAACTGGCGCACAAGCCGCAACGGGCCCCCTACGAGTTTTGTGAGGCGGCGCTGGTGGCAACCCCCAAACTAGCCCTAATCGGCTAATTGTCTTACATCAGCCCGGCCTAACCCGCCGGGCTTCAGACTGGAGAAAGGACGAAATGACCCCAAACCTGCTGTATGACATTGTGACCACCGCCTCGACGGAAATAGAGAGGCTGAATTGGCTGATATACATGGGACAATATCACGGCGCCATC
>JAYRVN010000089.1:0-2297 GCA_041918535.1 Chloroflexota bacterium | reverse complement strand
TGCCGGCGGATAATGGCTCTAAGCTGCGTATTTCCAACTTGCTACGCGGCCTGGCCGAGCAGCATCGCGTCACGTTGATCGCCTTGGCCGACCCGCTGCCCGACGCGCTCGATGCCGAACTAACCGAATTGTGCGCCGATGTGCGGGTCTTGCCGCGTCGCGCTTATCGTCCGGGCAGTCTGCGGGCGTTGGTCGGTCTCTTTTCTGCTACGCCGCGCTCGCTCATTGACACCTACGATCCGGCTGTCGTGGCTGAAATCCGACGGCTAATGGCGGCGCAGCGCTTCGATGTGGCGGTGGTCTCGGAATTGGGCATGAGCCTATATGTGTGGGCGCTGGGCGATATCCCGGTGTTGCTGGACGATTTGGAGATTGGCATTTCACGCTCCCTGGTGGCGGTAGCGCAACCGGGTTGGCGGCGTTTGCGGCAGCAATTTCCCTGGCTAAAGCTGAAGTTCTATTTGCGCCGCTTGCTGCCGCGCTTACGCGCCGTGACGGTGGTCTCATCTCAGGAGCGCGCCTTGTTGGCTGAGATCGCGCCGGCCTATGCTGCGGTGACGGTGATTCCGAATGGGGTGGATACGGAACGGATTCGGCCGAATCCCGCCATCACTCCCCAGCCCCATCGCCTCATCTTCACCGGCTCGTTACGCTACCACGCCAATCATGATGCCATGATCTGGTTCCTCAGCCAGGTTTACCCCCTCATCCGTCGTCGCCTGCCGGATGTCGAACTGGTCATCACCGGCGATCATGCTAACCTGCCCTTGCCGGTTATCGAGGGGGTCACCCTCACGGGCCATGTGCCGGATGTCCGCCCGCTGGTACAATCAGCCGCGGTTAGCCTCGTGCCTTTACGCATCGGCGGCGGCACGCGCCTGAAAATCCTCGAAGCCCTGGCGCTAGGTACACCCGTGGTTTCCACTTGTTTGGGCGCCGAAGGGTTAGCCGTCCAGGCAGATGAACACCTATTGTTGGCCGACCCACCGGCCCGATATGCTGAGGCCGTCATCCGGCTGCTCGAAAACCCGTCTTTACGTGCGCGTCTGAGCGCCCAGGGTCGTCGTCTAGTTGCCGAGCGTTATGACTGGCGTGTCATCCGGCCTGACTGGTTAGCTTTGGTGGCGCAGGTTGCCGGCCTGCCTCTGGAGGTGCCAGCATGACGGTTATTTCCCCCTGGTTGGGCAGCGCGGCTGCCTGGTTCGACCAACGTCAGCGCCTGATCTGGCGTATCCTCATCGTTGCGCTGGTCCTGGCGCTCAGCGTCGGACTGGCCTACGATGGCTCTGCCAAAACCCTTAGCGCTGTCTTGTTTGGCATTCCCGCCGCGATGATTGCCCTGGTCTGTCTGCGTTGGCCGTCATTAGGCCCTGTGCTTATCATCATCTTGGGCCAGGTAGCGCCCTTTTCCCTGCCCACCGGCACGTACACCCGCCTGAATCCGGTCATTTTATTGACTGCCTGGTTGCTGATTACCTGGTTCCTCCGCATGGTTGTTCGACGCGAAGCCGGCCTTTATTCCTATCCATCGGTGTCTATTGCCATCCTACTGGCGCTGGCTGTGTTGGTCTCCTTGCTGGTTGGTCAGGTGCATTGGTATCCGATTAGCGCCGCCTCGCTGCCCGCCCAATTGGGCGGCATGGCCGTCTTTCTCATTTCGCTCGGCGCAATGCTGTCCACTGCGCATCAAACGCAAGGTTTGATCTGGCTCCAGCGGATGACTTATGCAGTTCTGGCTATTGGCGTTCTCTATTTGGCCAGTCAGTTAGCCTGGAACATAAGCGGACGATACCTGGAACGTTTTTTCACTGACGGTACGCTGGGCAGCATTTTCTGGGTCTGGTTAGTCGCCCTGGCGGCCGGTCAGCTCTTTTTTAATGTTAGCCTGACGTTGGCGCAACGGGCCGCGCACCTATTACTCATCGGCGTCACGTTTTTCCTACGCGTGGTGGTGGCCGGCGAATGGGCTTCTGGCTGGATGCCGGGCATCCTGGCCTTACTTGTTGTGGGGTGGGGGCGATATCGCCGCCTGGGTTGGTTCGGTTTAATGCTTATGATTGCCCTTTTCTTGGCCAATATCAATGGGTTGTTAGTGGCCGTAGCCGGGGATGGCAGCGGCAACCTGTTCCCTTGGGAGGCGCGCACCGACGCCTGGCAGGTTGTGGTGAAGGCGACCATGGCTAACCCTCTCTTCGGCCTCGGCCCCTCCAACTATACCTTGAAAGGGCATAAACTGACATTTTGAAGTGAAACTGGCTTGGCAAGAGGCAAAAGAAAGCTATACTCTGCTGTTTTTC
>JAYRVN010000088.1:0-8038 GCA_041918535.1 Chloroflexota bacterium | reverse complement strand
TCGATCTATGCGTTTCGGCCGAATAATGGTGAGTTAATCTGGCAGCGCACGCTTGACGGCGCGATTGCCGCCAAGCCGATCGTCGTGGATGGCATCGTCTACGTGAGCTGTTTTGACGAGCAGTTACACGCTCTGGACGCCCAAACCGGCGACGAACTTTGGACGGCTGACGCGCAAAACTGGATTTGGAGCGCTCCGGCAGTGGATGAGCGCCAGGTCTATTTTGCCGATGCGGATGGGCAAGTCTACGCCGTCAACCGCGTGACCGGCGCGGCGGCCTGGCAACAAACGGTGACCGGCCCCGTACAAGCCAGTCCCTTGGTGGCAGATGGGGTGGTGGTGATAGCCTCCCAGGGCGACGGCATTCAGGGGCAACTGACGGCATTATCGGCCGATTCCGGCGCCACCCTCTGGCAAGTGAAGACTTCATCTCCGATATTTGCCACCCCCGTCATCGTCGGCGACACCCTGGTGGTGGCGGTGCAGAGTCCGGAAGCCCTGCTCATCTTCTACAATCTCGCCGACGGCGTGCAACGCTGGGTATACATGCCCACCACTGAGTAAGGGCAAAAGGTAAGCCATGTGGAGTGTGATCTGGAATAGCGGCATCGTCGATCCCATGACGAATGCCTTATTGTTATTTTATGACCTGCTAGGTAATAACTTCTTCCTGGCTTTGGCCGCGTTCACCCTGGCGACGCGTCTGCTCTTGTTGCCGCTCAATCTGCGCCAGCAACGCTCGATGATGAAAACCCAGGAGATGGGCCCTCAGGTTCAGGCCATCCAGAAGAAATACAAAGACAACCCACAGAAGATGCAAGAGGAATTCCGGCGCATCGGTTACAACCCGGCCGAAAGTCTCTCCGGCTGTTTGTTAACCTTTCTGCAATTCCCCATCTTCATCGGCTTGTATCGCGCCATCCAATTTGTGCTGGCGTCAACGCCGCAAGGGTTGTATGAATTATCTCAGCGCGCTTACAGCTTCATCAACTTGACCGACCTGTTGCCGGTGAGTAACAAATTCCTCTGGCTAAACCTGGCCCAACCGGACCCGGTCTTGATCTTGCCGGTGCTGGTAGTGGGTTCGATGTTTCTCAGCCAAAAACTGATGACCCCCACGCCGCCGCCGGCCGATAGCAAGAAACCGGCGAACGAAGACCCCACGCAATCGGCCATGCGTTCGATGCAATACACGATGCCGATGATGTTTGGCCTTTTCTCGTTGCAGTTTCCGGCCGGAGTGTCCATTTACTTTATCTTCTCCAGTCTGATTGGCATTCTCCAGAGTATTATTGTCAAACGAGAAAAGGCTACGGCCGAGGCGGCCAAGGCGAGCGAGGGGAGTAAGCCGTGGCTAGAGCAGCCGATTGAGATCGAGGAAGAAGTGCCGGCGCTTGAGGCGCCGGCGGCGCCGCCGAAAACTGTGAATAAACCGGAACCCGCCGGGCCGAAGAAGCTGTCGAAACGCAAACAACAGTCGGCTCGCCGCTAAACCGGGTGTGAGGGAGGATGGGCATGAGTTATCAGAAACGTGTGGTGGAAGCGCGGGGAGCCAATGTCGAGGCAGCTATCGAGGCCGGGCTGGCGCGTCTGAAGATGAAGCGTCAGGATGTGATTGTTGAAATCATAGACGAAGGGAGCAGCGGTATTCTGGGCTTAGGCCGCCGGGAAGCGGTGGTGAGCCTGACGGGGCTGGTCAAAGTGGAGGACGAACAGCCGGTCGCGCCGGCCCCGCCGCCGGTGGTTGAGGTGAAGGTTACGCCGCCGACGCCGCCAATCCCGCCGGCCCCGCCAGTGGCAGCGGCGCCGGCAGCCGAGAAGGAAGAATTATCGGCCGAATCGGTGCAGACGGCGCGTGAAGTGGTGGCGAAATTACTGACGCTGTTACAGGTAGAAGCCACCATAGCGGTGGATTTTTCGGCCGAAGACGACATCACAGGCCGGCAAGTACCCATCTTGAAAATCGAAGGTGAAAATCTCGGCGCGCTCATCGGCCCTCGCGGCAACACCCTCCAGGCGCTGCAATTCCTGGCGCGAGCTATCGTCAGCCAAAAGCTGCAACAACCTGCCAACTTCATCGTGGATGTGGAAGGCTATCGTGAACGCCGCGCCGAAATGCTGATGGGACTAGCCGAGCGCACCGCCGCCAAAGTCATCCGAGAACGGTACGCCATTGCCCTCAACCCTATGCCTCCCAACGAGCGCCGCATCATCCACATGGCGCTGCGAGACAATGCCGAGGTGGTCACCAAGAGCGAAGGGGAGGGCGATCAACGCCGAGTCCGCATTTTCCCGGCTCAGGCGATGCCGCCGCGCCCCGGTTCCCAAGTCCCTGACCGTCCCGAAGAGCGCCCCCGCTCACCTCAGCGGCGGCGCTGAGGTGAGCGCGCGTCCGGCGCTCACCTTTTTCGCTTGTCAGAGGCGCGCCGACGCAGCGCCCAAAGTTGGCGCGCGGCCAAACGAGTCCGCCGCCATAACCGGTTGAGCGCATTCAGTGGGCGCGAAGTAGTGGCGGCGTAACCGGTGTTGACAAATTCGGCCGAAGGCCATACCAATTCCCGGCCCGTTCGCCACATTTCCCCGCTATTGTCTTGCAATAGAATCTCCAACCCTTTCGGCAGCGCGCCATAGCGCAGATCGTCGGGCGGAGGGGTCAGGTCGGTCCAGCCGGCCACCCGCCGCGCCGTCTGACCGGGCAGCCAGGCCGCCTTGACGACCGGCAAATCTGTAGCCAGACCCCACTGATCCGCCAGCCACAACAAATGCGCCAGAGCGGCGCGCGCGCCGGCCGCATCCACCCGGCGCAACAGTTCGGCCGTATTCGTCACTCGTTGCGCCAACCACACCGTTTCCACCACAAAGTTGAGCTTGTCGAACAGATGATGCCGGGCATGTAAAGCTGTGAAGATCAACGCATCCTCATTTGCCAGAAGCCAGGCGCTTTGACCCGCCAGTTCACCCCGCCGGGCGCGCGCCCATATATCCGCCACCGGCCAGCCGGCGGGATGGCGACGCACCAGACCGGTGTGGATTTCCACGGTTGCCCCATGCTGAGGATGAGTGTAAGGAATCAGGTGATGCCAATCGGGGCGCAAGGCGCGCGGGTGCGGGGCGTAGCCGGCTTCTTGCAACACGCTCTCGGCGATTGGCGCGGCCTCACCGGGCACGAGCAGGTCTATGTCGTCGAAGTAACGCAAGGCGGGGCCAGGGTAGAGGGTGTGGGCCTGCACGATACCCTTGAGCGGTATGACCGGCACGCCGGCCCGATCCAGTTGCGCCTGGAGGGTGAGAAAGGCGTGGGTCATGACGGTGGCGCGGATGCGTTGCCGGCGCGCGGCAGCCTGGAGTTGGGCGGTCGTGGCGGCTGTCAACGTTGCGGCCGGCAGGTAATGCGCCAATACCGGTTCCAGGTGGTGCATTTGAGCCAGGGCCAGCAGGCGCGGCTCATTCACCGGCATCAGCGGCGGCAATGGCGCATTGCCGACAAGGCAGCGTAAGGCAGCCAGGATGAGGCCGGCTTCAGGTGTCACAAGTCGCCGCCGGGTAGCGTGTGGGCAGGGCGCGCCGGCCGACGCGCCATTTACAAGTTGAAAAGGCGCACATCGAGAATGGCCGGGATGCGCGCCAGGGCGTCTAGCACGGCAGTTGGCGGGGTGCTGTCCAGGTTGATGAAGCACAAGGCTTCGCCGCCGGGATGACTACGCCCCATCCGCCACTCCGCGATGTTCACCGTATAGGCGGCAAGGATGGTGCCCACCTGACCGATGACGCCGGGAATATCACGATTGCGCAGATAAAGCACCACACCGGCCGGCTTGGCTTCCAGGGCATAATCGTCGAATTGCACAATGCGCGGCTCTGAGCCGCCAAAAATTACGCCGCTGAGAAGACGATCGCCGCCGTCCCAGTAGGCGTGGCATGAGATGAGGTTGGGATAATCGGCCGAACTTAATCCTTTTGTCTGGGCGATGTCAAGACCCTGTTGATGAGCCAGCACCGGCGCATTGATATAGTTAACCCCCTCCCCAAGCTGAGGGGTGAGAACGCCCTTGAGCAGCGCCGCCGCGATAGGCCGCACCAGATCGGTCAGCACGTCGCCGGCCAACTCAATTTCCAGGCGACGGATTGGTCCGTCGGCTAACAAAACCTGGAGTCGCCCCAATTTCTCAGCCAGATCGAGATATGGCCGACTGACCGGGAAATCGGGGCCAGGTCTAAAAGGGAGGTTCACCGCATTCCGATAATCCACACCGCGTAGAGCATCCAGGACTTGATCCACAATCTGCGTGGCGACATCGCGCTGGGCCTCGACCGTGCTGGCGCCCAGGTGCGGCACATGCACGACCTTGGGATGATTGATCAAAGGGCTGCCGGCGGGCGGCTCATTGCGATAAACGTCCACGGCGGCGCACTTGATTTTGCCGCTATTCAAGGCGGCGACCAGGGCTTCCTCGTCAATGAGCTTCCCGCGCGCGGCGTTGACGATGATCACGCCATCTTTCATCTGGCTGAAGGCGTCGGCGTTGAGGAGGTTGGTAGTTTCGGGCGTGGAGGCGGTGTGTAGGGTGATGTAGTCGGCCTGGGGCAGCAGGTCATCCAGGTCAACCAGGGCAACGCCCAGCTCTCGACCGACTTCTTCACTGACGTAGGGGTCGTAAGCAATAACTTCCATGCCGAAGGCTTTGGCGCGTTCAGCCACCAGACGACCGATTCGGCCGAATCCAATCACCCCTAGCGTCTTCTTGTACAGTTGTTGGCCCACAAACTTAGACCGCTCCCACTCTCCACGCGCTACCGATGCGTGGGCATGGGCAATGTGCCGGCTGGCAGCCAACATGAGCCCCAGCGCCAGTTCGGCCGTCGCCACGCTATTGGCGGCGGGCGTATTCATCACCGTGATGCCCCGCGCCGTAGCCGCCGGCACATCAATGTTATCCACCCCCATCCCGGCGCGACCGATAACTTTGAGATGGGTCCCGGCAGCAATGACCTCGGCGTCGGCCTGGGTGTCACTGCGCACAATCAACGCATCGTACTCTCCGATGACGCCGATTAACGCTTCTTTGCTCAATTTGAGCTTCACATCAAACTGGGCGTCCGGCGCGGCTTCCAGCCGTTCGATCCCCGCCTGGCCCAGTTTGTCGGCAACCAGAATTTTGAACATAGACACACTCCGTGACAAAAGGAAACGGCCCGAGGGCAGGCGAATCGCGCCGCCCACCCTGTCGCCGTCTGTGATTTACCGATTGAAGAATTCATCCATGGCGGCAAACAGCTCTTCCAAATCGGCCGGCTGGATGTCGCCCATGTGGGCAATGCGGAAGGCTTTACCCTTGAGCGCGCCATAGCCATTGGAAATAGCCATGCCCCGGCTGCGCAAGTGCGCGTTGAGGGCGCTGATATCAATGGCCGGGTCGTTGCGCACGTTGCTGACTGTCGGGGAGGCGTAGGCTGGGTTGCCGTATAACTGGTAACCGCGGGTCTGGAGATATTGCACAGTCATGTCGCGCATCGCCAGATGCCGAGCAAAGCGCCCCGCCATGCTTTCCGCCAGCATGTCGTCGAGCTGCACATCCAGGGCGTACAGCAGCGGAATCGGCGAGGTGGCGGGGTGCTGGTTCTTGTCCAGATACTTCGCCAGACTGATGAAGTCGAAGTAGTAGCCGCGATTGGGCACGGTGGCGGCCTTGCGCATGGCGCGTTCAGAAACGGCAGCAAAGGCCAATCCCGGCGGCAGAGCAAAGGCTTTCTGGCTGGAAGTGAGGACTAAATCCAGGTCCCAATCGTCGAAGCGCAATTCAGCGCCCGACAACCCGCTGACGGCGTCCACGATGAGCATGATGTCGTGGCCGTTAGGCAGGGCGCGCACGGCGGCGGCGATGTCGCGCAGCGGGCTGAGGATGCCGGTACTGGTTTCATTGTGCACCACGGCCAGGGCGTCGAATTCGCCTGTCGCCAGACGCTCCGTCACCTGCTTGGGCAGAATGGGCTCGCCCCAGGGCACGGAGAGCGCCTCGGTCTCTTTGCCGTTGAGCTGGCTAACCTCATGCCAGCGTTCGGCAAAAGCGCCGTTGACACAGTGCAGGATTTTGCGCGCCACCAGGTTGCGCGCGGCGCCTTCCCATAGGCCGGTTCCGGTGGAGGAAGTGATCAGGACGCGCTGTTGGGTGAAGAACACCTGGCGCAGTTTCGGTTGGATGCGCCCCATGAGCTCCATGCATTCGGGCGCGCGGTGGCCGATCATCCAATTGGCTTGCGCGTCGAGGATTTTCGGCCGAACCTCAACCGGTCCCGGAATAAACAGCTTGATATGCTTGGTGGAATTTCTGCTTGAGTCGCTCATCGTTAAACGTTAACGCTCCTTGATTGATTAGATTAACGGCTTCTTGCCCTAACGCGGCTTGCGGCGTGGCGCGCAACTGTTCCAACCCGGCCGGCCCGGCGGCCAGGGCCAGCAACGGGGCCAGACTCTGGCTGTGTAAACAAGCGGGCGCAGCCGTCATCACCCGCGCGCGCGCCGTCACGCCCCCATAACCGACAAACAAATCCACAGCCTCGCCGGCCTGCAAATCACTATTGCCGTCGCCAATCAACAGCGCGCGGCCGGGTTGGTCGGCCAACAGTTCCCGGATAATCTGCGCTTTGCCGCTGGTGAGGGTCAACGGCCCGGCGTCGAACGTCAGATAACGCTCCTGAGCCGGGTTAGGCTCCCACCACGCCCCACTGAGTTGGTTGTATTCCAGCGCCACCGCCCGGATGTGTTCTCGCGCCACCCCCAAAAATACGCCGAACTCCACGACCGCCTCATACAGGCCGCCGCTGACGATGTAAACCTGATGACCCAGGTCTTTGAGCGCGGCGATTGTGGCGGCGGCATCCGGCACGGCGTAGCGTTTGTAGGCGCGCCGAATAGCCTGCACCTGTCCGCGAGTGGGTCGGACCGCGGCCAGTCGGCGGCTAAAAACCTCTTCCAGGTCTAATTGACCTTCCATAGCGGCCCGAGTCAACACCTCCACCCGCCACTTCTTGCCCACGGCCTCAGCTAACACATCAATGCCCTCAATGGCCGTGAGGGTGGAGTCACAGTCGAAAATGATATGGGTGTAAGGGGGCCAACGCATAGGCTGTTCTCTTGAGCGTGGAGCGCGGCCGGGCTGCTCAGGGCAATGGTCGAGCGGCGCAACAGGCCGGAAACTGATTTTACCGGCTTGCGCTGAAAACCACAAACCGCCAGCGCGCTGCGTCGGATGACGGCGCGCCGTCATGTGCGAAAGCCGACAAGCAGGCGGCTTACATGGTCTGGGATTATCAACGAATTGATCGGCTGTCTGTTCGATTGTTGCGCGTATAGGGGCCGTTGGCGGCAGTGCGCCCTGAAGAGACTGCGCTGCGCCGCCTAGCGCCGTGCCAGCGGTAAAAAGGTCTGCTGCGTCAAACGCCGCGCGCCCAGCAGACCAATCGCCCCGCCCTTATCATAAAGCCACACGACCAGGTCCTCGGCGGCTGTCACAAGTGACTCGCTGCCAAGGTCAAAATTCAGACAATAGGGATTTTCAGCAGGGCAGGTGTAGATGACCTCTTCGGCCCCACCGTCAAGCTCGTGGGCGCACAACAGGTCCCAGTCATAGCCACACTCATAAAACGCAGTCCTCCCGCCTATCACGGGATAAGTAGCAGGTTCTGGGCCGACGGCGACCGGGAAACGCTCCCGCGTCTCCAGATTGTAGCCGTAGATGTCAACGATGCGTGTGTCGCTCCAAACGATGTAGGGGTACTCAATCTGGGGGATGCCCTGATTGCCTTCCTCGTCGGTGATCCACAGCAATTCGCCGGTGAGCAGGTTCTTGGCGCGCACATCAAAGTAGCCCGACGTGCCGGTGAACCAGACCACCCAATCGCCGCTGATATCCGGCTCGTATTCATAACTGTCCCCGCCATCATCGGTGACCAGCGTGATGTCGCCGGTGGCGAACTCATACAGCAAGAGGTCGGAACTGCAACAACCATCCACCCGCACCCACACCAGCCGCCCATTGTC
>JAYRVN010000087.1:0-20281 GCA_041918535.1 Chloroflexota bacterium | reverse complement strand
TCGGCGTACCCACCCAGCGTTGGTAAAGCAGGTCGCTGAGCCCCAAGCCGAACAGGTAAACCCCGATGCCGCTGATGCCTTGTTCGGCTTGTAGGGTTACGCTAATTACCGCCATTGCCAGCCCCATGACCAGGCCGACCATTGCCCCTACCAACAGGCCAAGCCAGAGATTGCCTGTACGCAAAACGACATAGTAGCCGCTGAACGCTCCCACCAGCATGATGCCATCCACGCCCAGATTGAGCACCCCGCTGCGTTGGCTGAGGGTCTCGCCGATGGCCGCATACAGATAAGGCGTTGCCAGTCGAATGCCGGAGGTTAACACGCCGAGCAACACTTGGAGGGAGAAAATGTCTTGGATCATACGCGTCGCCACAGACTTCAGAACTCTTCAAGACGGCCGAAATCCCGGTTTTAACCCTGAGCCGTCTTGGTCACAGTCGCAATTGCCCGCCGCCTGGTCCGGTGGCGTCGCCATAGTTCACTACTGACCACAAAAATGACCACCAGACCGTTCAATGTGGTGATTAGGGCGCCCGGCACTTGGGTCACCCGCTGCAATTTGTTCGCGCCCACCAGCAGCGCGCCAAAGAAAAAGGCGGCCGGAATAACGCCAATCGGATGAAGCTGCCCGAACAAGGCGGCCACAATGCCGTTGAAACCGGCCGAACCGGTAAAGCCGGCTGCCGTGCCGTCTGTTACCATACGATGGGTGACGCCATAGACCTGCACCGCCCCGGCCAAGCCTGAAAACGCGCCGCTCAACAGGAGCGAAAGCACCATGTAGCGGTTGACGGCGATGCCCGCATAGCGCGAAGCGTATTTGTTTAAGCCTACCGCCCGAATGCGATAGCCAATGGTGGTGCGCCAGAGGAAGAAGTAGACGACAAAAGCCAGCCCGATGGCGATGAGCGCCCCCAGATGCAGGCGTGTGGGCGCCCAGCGGGGCAAGTCGTAGGCCGCCGCCAGCCGTATGGTCTGCGGGATAGCCGCCGCATTGGCCTGAAGTTTGTCAATCATCGGCCCACGCAGCAGGAAGTTCATGAGCTGCACGGCGATGGCGTTCATCATAATGGTGCTCAGGATTTCGTTGACGTTGAAGCGAGCTTTGAGATAGCCGGAGATGCCGCCCCAGACAGCGCCGGCCACGAAACCGGCGGCCAAACCGAGCGGTAAGGCGAGGAAGGCCGGCAGGCCGGGCAGCGCCAGGGCCAGGGCGGTGGCGGCCAGACCGCCTAGAATCATCTGCCCTTCGCCGCCGATGTTGATGACGCCGCCGCGGAAAGCGATGCAGATGCCGAGACCGACCAGGAGCAGGGGTGTGGCTTTGACCACGGTATCGGCGACGGCGTTGAAGTTGCCGAAGGCGCCGCCGAAGAGGGCGGCATAGCCTTCGATCGGGTTGGCCCCTAAGAAGAGGAGCATGACGGCCCCAACAGCCAGAGCCGCCAGGGTTGCAACAACGGGTAAAAGTGAATCGAAGAGCGTACTCAGACGACTACGCATCTTTTTCTCCTGTGCCTGGTTGCCGACCCCAACCACGCCTGCGGCAGCGTTGCAACCGAGCTTTCATCTGGTCTGCAGGATCGTCGTGTCAAGATGTCGCCAGATTCGGCCGAATCCGATCTCGCCCGTAAGACCTATATCGAGAGCGAATTCACCCCCGTTATTCTAACACATTTCTCACTATACAGAGGTATGGCCCATGATACGGATTGTCGGCGGCGCAAGCGTGTTCGGTCAAAAGGCTGTCAGATGGGATTCGGCCGATAAGGTGAGCAGCGAAGTCCGGTGTTTATGGCGCGCCAACCCGGCCAGGGTACAATCGGCGCTATGCGGACTAATGTGATTACCCACCTGGATCAAGTAACCCCCGAATGGCTTACCGCCGTATTGACCCGCAGCGGCGCGCTGATGCACGGCGCTGTGGCCGCGTTTGACGCGGAGAGCGGAAGCGGCAACTGGTCGCGTAACGCCAGGCTAGTCGTGCGCTACACCGTCGGCGCGCAGGGCGACTTGCCTCGACAGTTGTTTCTGAAAATGGTGCATACCGATCTCGGCGACAACGAATTCTTCGGCCCGTCCGAGGTGACCTACTACCTGCAAGATTACATCGGCGTCGAGGGTGCGCCGCTCATCCGTTGCTATGATGGCGCGTATTCCGAGGCGCTGCGCCGCTACCATCTGTTGTTAGACGACCTGTCCGCAACCCACGTGACAGCGCGCGAAAAAGCGCCGACGCTCGCTTACGGCCTGGCGTTGGCCGAAGGGTTGGCTAGTCTGCACGCGCACTGGTGGGGCGGTTCACGCCTGGCGCAGGCGGGGATGCCCGTGCACAATGCCGCGCATATTCGTCGCTTCGTGGCGATTGCCGAACCGGGCGCGAATAATCTCATTGAGCAGCTCCCCGCCGCATTGGAATCTGATTGGCCGGCGGTGATTACCGACTTGTTTGCGCGCCACCCCCAGGCGTTGCTCGCGCGTACGCAGGATGTCAACGGTTTTACGCTTATTCATGGGGATGTGAATAACAGCAACATTCTGGCGCCGCGTGAGGGGGATCGGCCGATTTATCTCATTGACCGCCAGCCGTTTGATTGGAGTCTGACAACCTGGCTAGGCGCTTATGACCTGGCCTATGCGCTGACGATCGATTGGGAGATTGATTTGCGCCGGCAAATGGAAATACCCATCCTCAAACATTATCACGCGACGTTGCGCCAACGTGGCGTTCACGGTTACACCTGGGAGCAGCTTTTCGACGACTACAGATTGTCGGTGGCGATGGGAGTCTACATTGCGACCGAGTATTTCCGGGGCGGGGTCAATGTGAAGTGGCGCGACGACGCGCTGGAGATGTTGCGCCGGGCGCTTACCGCCTGCGCCGACCTGAATGGCACTGCCTTGTGGTCGTGATGAGCGCTGAAACCCTTTTGCCGTTCGGCCGAATTCGGCCGAATCCCCCCGCTGTAGAACCCGTGGCCGATCACAGTTTAATGTGTAATCGGCCTGAGCCCCCACGCTATTAGCGCACATTCTTACGGAATTGCTATAATATCCCAAAGTCACTGACCGATAGGTGCTACACCTGATGTCAATGACCCATTGGACGCCTCGACCAGGTCACTGGCCAATAGACCCCCAACCCGAGGCCACTTCACCCATTGGCCGACTCGACAAGGAGCTAAATCATGTCCACATCCGCAAAAACTTGGCTTTTACTCAGTGTAAGTATGGTGTTTGTCGCCCTCTTCTTCACAACCCCCTTGGCGGTCTCTTCCGCCCCACCCCCCACTGCCTATGTTGTTGACTTTGTTTCTACCGCCGCCTCCGGCTTTGCCATGAACGACGCCGGCGATGTCATCGGCACATCCTATATTGATACGGGTTGCGGCCCCTGGTGTCTGCCCCCCCAGGATACAGTCGTCTGGCGTGGCGGCCAGCGCATCGTTCTACCCAGCATACCCGGCTTGACCGGCATCTACGTGGTTGATATCAACAACCAGGGTTGGATAGCTGGTTTTGCCGGATTCCCTGGCACCACCACGCACGCCGTCGTCTGGAAACCGGTGGCCGACACCTATCAGGCCATCGATCTTGGCACGCTCCCCGGCACCACCATCTCTGAAGCCATCGGCATTGACAATCTAGGACGCGTTATCGGTTGGTCCACCACGGCCACTTTCCCTCCCAATGGCTCACCTTTCATGTGGACGGAGGCGGGTGGCATGGTTGATCTCTCAGCCCAGGGCTACCCGGATGAAAAGCCCATCGCTATGAGTCCTGGCGGCACAGTCGCCACCCCCGGCTATTGGTATCGTTTAGGCGACCCCGGCAGCGTTGCCGCTATGCCGACCGTCCCGGCCGGTTTTTATCCCCCTGGCACTGAATCAACCGCTATCAATGACGCAGGCGACCAGGCGCGTTTTCTTGTTTCCACCAGCGCCCAAAACCTGCGCTATCTCTTCCGCTTCCACCACAGTGGAACATGGCAACAAATTTCATCCACGGGCAACGGCAACCTGTCGTCCTATGGCGTAGGCTCCATCAACCAGGCGAAGGACGTAACCGCCACTGTCCTGAGTGCGGCCACGATCGCCTTTGGCCCGGATGGACTCACCCAGCCGCTCACCCCCTTCCTGTCTTCGGCCTATCCGGGCAGCACCATCACCACCGGCGGCCCTATGAACAGTACCGGACAGATTCTGGCGCGGGTTATGATCGGCCAAAGCTCGCGCCTGGTGCGCCTGACCCCGGCCACTGCCTGCGTGACCAATTGTATCCAGGTGAAAAGCTTGCAACTGACGGCCAAGTTTATCCAAGACCCCCAGGACCCCGGCCATTGTACACCGGGCGGGAATGCCTATAACCAGGCGCGGGCTAAACTTACGCTTACGAATGAGAGCGGGGCTGTGCTGCGCAATGTGCAAGTTAGCGGGCGCTTCCTCGACGACTATTGGACCAACGCCGTGGTCTCGGGTAAGACCAACAGCCGAGGGATCATTTCATTCACCTACCAGGGGCCATGTGGCGTCGGGGCAATTGCCTTTCTGGTGGACAATGCGGTGCGCAGCGGCCTGGTGTTTGATCGGACGACCGGCGTGGTTTCAGGCTGGGCGATTCCGCAATAGGCGCGATGAGGCCAACCACGACGATACGCTGTTCCTGACAGAATCCGGCGGAACGCGTAAAAGCGTTACAACTTAATCGGTCGTTGCCCGTCAAAGCGGGGCAACGCTAAATTGCCGGCGGGTGGTGGATGCCGCCCGCCGGCAACAGCTTGCCACGAGGTCAGGGTCTGCGGCTATCGGCCGAAAATCTCCCCTTCTACGGACTACTCACCCGCATTGCCACCGTATTACTCGCCCGCATAAACACAGGCAGCGCCGCCGCGCCGACATTCACTTGATACACCAGCAGCAATTGATACGACCCCGGCGCTACCTCCGCGTGTACGCGCGCCGCAATGCGTTCATTCTCCCAAGAGAGCGTCTGCAAGCGATACTGATGGTATAAGACCCCGTCGCGCTCTTCGGCTAAGGCCAGCGACAGGTTATCTGCCGGCTGACCGAACTGACCGGCAATTTCTAGGGCCTGGCCTGGCTGTTTTTCGGCCGAATCAATCGCCCGAATCGCCAGCAACGGATAGAGTCCCGCCGCGCACAGACTGGCCGAACACTTCTCATACGACTCTCCCAACTCCGTACAACGCGTCTCACACTCCGGCGTATCCGCTTCCAGGATACGGTCCGGGTCTGCCGCCCGCGCCGGCGGCGGCGGTTGCGTCGCCCCACCTTCCGGCGGCGGCGCGCACGCCACGACCCATCCCACCATCAAGACGGCTAAAATCCCATACACCCTGGTCATCATCAACCTCCTTCAAGCTGCATCACGTATAACTTGGCAACCACACCGTAAAAACCGCTCCCTGGCCAGGTTGGCTATGCGTCTCCACTTGCCCACCGAACAGGGTTACTACCGACTTGACAATAGCCAGACCCAAACCACTGCCGGTCGCGGCCCCTTCCTGGTCACGCCCGCGCGCGGCGTCTATGCGGTAGAAACGGTCGAAAAGGTGGGGTAAATGTTCGGCCGCAATGCCCGGCCCGTTATCCGCCACCCGCACCCAGGCCCATAGTTGTCCATCGCGGCGAGTCTGACCCGTCTCAATTAATACCTGGGCCGCCTCACCCCCGGTGTACTTGATCCCGTTCTCAAGCAAATTGGTCAACATCTGTATCAAGTAGCCGCGATCGGCTCGCGTGGGGGCCTCTGCCAGCAGGCCGGCGCGCAGGCTGACATGATGATTGAGCGCCAGCGGCGTCAGACGCTCAATCACATCCAACGCCAGATCGCTTAGGTCAACCGACTCCTCATGCAGCACAGGGCGTCCCGTATCCATACGCGCCAGCGTTAACAGTTCACTCACCAGGCGGCTCATCCACTCGTTTTCGGATTGAATGATACGGATAGCCCGTTCATACTCTTCGGCCGAACGTGGGCGCTCCAGGCTGCGGTTGGCTTCCAACCCAATGATAGCCAGCGGGGTGCGTAATTCGTGGCTAGCGTCAGCCGTGAACTGGCGTTGCCGTTCAAAGGCCGCCTGCAAACGGTCTAGCATGGCGTCGAAGGTGTCGGCCAGTTCGCCTAACTCATCGGCGCGGCCAAGATGCAACCGCCGGCTTAAGTCGCGATCGCCAATATCACGCGCCGTGCGTGTGATGGTCTGCACGGGGCGCATGGCCCGATTAGCTAGCCAGTAACCGCCGCCGAAAGCGACCAGGAGCGTTCCGCAGAAAAGCAAGCCCAGAGTCAGAGCCAGACGCGGCAGTTGGTTGCCGGGGTCAACCGGCCCGCCCAAGATCAATCGGCCGAATCCCTCCTCGCCAAAAGCCACCGGGGTTAGCGCCAACAAATAATCACCGCCGGGCGTTCCCGCCGTCGCCGCCGACCCTGCGGCAAATTCGTAGGGGTGCAGCGACGTTGATGTGATAGGAACGTCGCCCCAAGCTGTGTTAATAGCGGCGATGTCGTTTGGCTGAAAGTTGACGCTGCGTTGGATCAGGCGGCCATCCGCTCCCACAAGGGCCAGGACATCATTGATTTGCAGCAATGGTAGATCGCCCGGCGTCAGGCGGAAAGGGGTCTGTTCCTCGTGCGCTTCCTCAAAAGTGCGACGATAGATCGCCAGGTAATAATTGCTGACCTGGCTCGCTTGCGCCAACAGGCGGCTGGTTGTCTCGGCGCGTAACACCTGGGCCTGACGCACATAGATGAACAGACTGACCCCGGCCAGAATCACGGCCAGAATCGCCACAAACCACAACGACAGACGGAAGCGAAAACTATGCAGCAGCCGCCGTGGATGTGTTTGAAGGCTTATACCCCCCGCCTTATTCACTACTTTTCTCCCCAGTATCAGGTGATACCAGACGATAGCCCACCCCGCGCACCGTTTCTAGCAAACGGGTAGCATACGGCTCGTCAATCTTGCGCCGCAGGCGGCGCACATAGACATCAATGACATTTGAGCCGGGGACAAAATCGAAGTTCCAGACGTGAGCCTCAATCATATCGCGCGTCACAATGCGGTTGGGGTTGCGCATGAGGTATTCCAGCATCGCAAATTCACGGGCGCTGAGTTCGATAGGCGCACCGCCGCGTTCGACGCGATGATAGACGGGATCGAGCGTGAGATCAGCGACTTGTAAGAGGCTGGTTTTTTCCGGCAGGTCGCGGCGTAGCAAGGCGCGCATTCTGGCCCGCAACTCCGGCAGAGCGAACGGTTTGACCAGATAATCGTCCGCGCCGCTATCCAGACCGTCCACGCGATCGTCAACGGCGTCGCGCGCGGTCAACATCAAAACGGGCGTCCGGACGTGTTGATTACGCAAACTGCGGCAGACCTGTAGCCCGCTCTTCTTAGGCAACATGACATCCAGGATGATCAGGTCGTAGGGCGCAGCCAGAGCAAAATCCTCGGCTTCGTCGCCATCGAAGGCAGAATCAATGGCATACCCATCCTCCTCCAGGCTCTGGCGCAGGGAAGTATGCAAGCGCCGATTATCCTCTACTAACAAAATGCGCATGGCTGACTCTCGCTGTAACGCCTCGTCCGGAACACAGGCTCCGAGCTTAAGCCGTTACACTCTCTTTACCTAATACCATTGTACACCTGCCGCATGAAAATTGGATGACGCGGCGCCATCCTGACCTGTCCGGGTTTGGCTCTTGCCGCCGGCGCTGTGAGAATGTCTCGAATTGCGCCCGTTTCATCATTTTGTCATCTAGGCCGGTTAGACTGAGAAAATGCACGACCAATAGGAACGTGTATAGAACTTTTACGAGAGAAACCTGATGGCAACTATGAACAATCGTGTACAGGCAAGCAATCGGACACCGGCTGTTATCGCGGCGCTGGGCATGACCCTGCTGGTGGGTCTGGCTATCCTGGCGATGGGTTTAAATGCGTTGAGTAATGGCAATGGTCAAGCGACGACGGATGTGATTTCGGCCGAAAATAGCGACCCGGCCGCTCTGCAACAACTCCAGGAAGTGGTCGGCCAGTATCAAATGCGCGAGCAACAATATCAGCAAGAACTGGCCCAGGCTGCCGACCAACTTAACCAGAGCAACGGGCAACTCCAACAGTACCAAAGTTTGGTTATCGCCCTGCAAAACGCCGGCGTCATCCAGATTGACCGCAACGGCCAGGTGCTGCTCGGCCGCGCCAACGGGGATGACTAAGCGCGCTCGCCCTGACCCCCAAGAACCAACCGACATACGCACCATGAACAACAAACTGACCAAACCTCTGCTCCGTATATGGCTGTCACTGGCCTCCATCGCAACCTTTGCCACCGGCTGGGCCATGCTGGCTCATGCCCCAAAACCGGCGCCGCTGATGGCTCCGCCGGCTGAAGTTACGTCGCTGACACTGCCCGAATTGCAACCGATTCCCGGCCTGCAAGAATTGCGTAACGGCCGCCCCGCTTCGCCGTCAATCTCAATTAACCGGGCCGTGGGCTTTCCCCGCCTGCGCGCGCGAGGCTCGTAATGGAATATGACGAATTTTCCGCCATGAATACGGTGGTGCTGGCAGCCGCCGAAGGCGAACGGCAGGCGCTAGCCCCGGGCTTTGCCGAAGTGCGTCAATTTGTGGCCGATAGCGAGCAGCGTTTCTCCCGCTTTCGGGAGAGTAGCGAATTGTCCCGCCTCAATCGGGCAGCCGGTCACTGGTTCACGGCTTCGCCGGCCTTGTTTGAACTGGTTCAGACCGCGTTGCATTTGCACCGGCTCACAGGCGGCCTGTTCGATCCAGCCATCCTGGCCGCCCTGAAACAGGCCGGTTACAACCATAGCCTCCCGCGCTATGCGCCCCCTTCGCCGGCGGTTGCCGCCTGGGAAAGCCCATCCTTCAGTCAAACACAACTGGACGAGGCGCGCCGGGCGATTCGTTTACCGGCCGGAACGACGATTGACTTGGGTGGGATAGCCAAGGGTTGGATCGCCGCCGGCGCGGCTGCCCTGCTGGCTCAATTCAGCCCAGCTTGCGCTGTCAGCGCCGGGGGCGATATGGTATTGGTGGGACACCCTTCTTTCCCTCTAGGTGAGGGAGAGCAGGCAAAAGCGCGCGCGCTCGCTCCTGCCAGGGAGAATATCAGGGGGGCCTGGCAAATTGCCCTGGAAGACCCACGCGCCCCGGACCAG
Source organism: Chloroflexota bacterium (assembly GCA_041918535.1). GTDB lineage: Bacteria > Chloroflexota > Anaerolineae > Promineifilales > Promineifilaceae > DAOTXO01. The sequence goes on along the minus strand of JAYRVN010000087.1, from coordinate 11,071 downwards.
GTATTAGCCATATTGAATGTCGGGCCTGGCGCGCTGGCTACCTCGACAGTCACGCGGCGGCGCTGGCAGCAGGGGGATCAGCTTCGCCACCACATTATTGACCCGCGCGATGGTTTGCCCGCCCGTTCAAGCTGGTTAAGCGTGACCGTTTTCACCGAAAAAGCGACCGACGCCGAGGCTCTGGCTAAGGCGTTGCTCATCGCTGACCCGCGCAGCGGGGCGCTGCTTGCCGGCCGCGTCGCCGGTTTACGTTTTGTGGCTGTACAGTCCGACGGTACGCTCTGGGGGACCGCGGCCAGCCAGGAGATAATTGATGTCACAGAACCCGTTGACCTCAGCCCAGCCTACACGCGCTAAATCCCTGCCTTATGGTTGGCTCAGCCTGGCCGGCATGGCCCTGTTCATAAGCGCGGCCGGGCTAGTTCTAGCCGGCTCACATGGGGCGGAGTTGCACAATCTGTTGAACCGGCTTTTCGCCCTGGATTCACAGCAAGCCATGTGGTACGTTACCCGCGCTGCCGGTGTGATGGCGTATTTGTTGGTGTGGTTATCAACCGTCTGGGGGCTGGCTATCCCCACCAAACTCGTTGATCGCCTCTTGCATCGCAGCTTCACCTTTGATTTCCACCAATTTGTCTCTCTGTTATCTTTGGGCTTCCTGGCGTTGCATATCTTTGTACTCACGGCCGACCGCTATTTGCCTTATTCGCTGGCGCAAATCCTCGTGCCATTCCTCTCGCCATACCGGCCGCTCTGGGTGGGTGTGGGCGTGATTGCCTTCTACTTGCTGCTATTGGTAAGCGGGACGTGCTATGTGCGCCAGCGTATCGGCATGAAAGCCTTTCGCGCCATTCACTACACCAGCCTGCTAGCCTATCTGGGGGCAACGGTGCACGGCTTGATGGCGGGGACTGATTCATCCCTGCCGGCGCTCCTGGCGATGTATGTCGTCTCATTCCTGGTGATTGTTTTCCTGACCACTTACTGGCTGGTATTGCTCCTGCAAAACCGGCGGGCAGTGGCGCTCGCCGCCTCTGTTTTCGGCCGATAAGATTCACGCGCACCGCGGGTCATGTAGCCCGCCGCACAGGTTTGCTCACGTCGGCGCAGGTGACAGATGTCACTATATAAAGGTGACATCTAGCACTTGTGGCGGCAAGGGCGCTGCGCCCATAATGCAGGTGGGTGAGCCAATCTGTTCCCGTTGCCGTTCGGGGGGCTGGGAACGCGAGTCGTATTGACCAATTGTCATGTGGGAGCCCGGTGCGCCAAGAGGGCAGCCCGTCCGCAGGTCGGATGTAGCTGTTTTTTTGCCGGCAGCCGGCGTTCTTCTCCTCATCTTTCGATTCCCCATTTCTTCAGCTTATTCACGGCTGGTTATCCAGTCGCTGCTCAGTTTTTGCGCCCGGTGCTTCTTGATGGAGGTTTGCCATGCGCCGCTTGATGCTCGTCTTTGCTTGCCTGATCATCCCCGTGGTTTTTCTCGTAGCCCTTGTGCACATCGCTCCGGCTGCTTCAGACCTGGCCATAACGGCTGATCCTGCCGAGGCCTTATCTACTCTGGCGGATTCGGCCGAATCCGCGCCACCCACTCCCCAGCGATCCGACGCTGACCTGACCGCCATGACGGCGATCAAACAGGCCTCACAACCACCGGACAAAACTTACTGGCTTCCGCCGCGCCACGAACAGGCCCGACCGCCCAACCACAACGCGCCGGCCACGACCAATCGGCCGATTCCGTCCCCGCGAATGGTCTTGCCGGCCCGGCCGCCGGCTCCAAGCCGGCCGCCGGCGCTGGTGGAACGGCCGCCGGTCAACGCCGCGCGACCGTCCGCTGCCTACTCCAACACATTGCAACCTATTCACCGTAACATCTCGCCGATTGGGTTGTCGTCGGCCTTTGTCTATACCAACACCGGATCGGCCGAAAGCCCCTACTTCCTCAACTTCTACTGGCTGAACGGCCAATTCTTCCGCAGCGAGGGCCCTGTCACCCTCACGGTCGGCGCGTCCGCCGCATATGACCTGGCCACAGCTCCCTGGGGCGAAACCTTTTTCTCCGGCCGGGTGGACATCCTGGGCGACCAGCCGGTGAACGCCGCCATCACGACGGCTGACAGCGGTATGATTACCGGTGTAATTTATGAGACCGATGGCGTGACTCCCCTGCCGGGCCCTTCCGCCAGTCTCTACGGCTACCCAAACCAGGGGGGCTACGGCGGCATCTACAACCTGAGCGACGGCCGCTACTACCTGGGCGGCCTGCCGCCCGGCAACTACAGCCTGATGATCGGCCCCGGCTATCCTTGGGCCAACCAGTGGTATAACAACACCTTCTACCACAGTGAGGCCGATCCGATTGCGGTTGGCGGGCCGGGGAGCGTGGTCACCATTGACGTGGCCCTGCAACCCGGCGGCCTGATTACCGGCGTTGTCTACGCAGCCGATGGCGTCACGCCGCTAGAACATGTTAACGTTGATCTGGAAGAAGGGCATCACGGCTCCTGCACGGACGCCGACGGCCGGTATACCATCTACGGCGCGACCTATGGCGACAACTTTGTGCGCGCCGGCGGCGGCTGGAACTGGTGCCTGAACCGGAACTCCGAATATAGTGTGGAGTATTATCAGGAATCGGCCGATTTCGCCGGAGCCACCGCCATCATTTTGGGGGCCGAGCAGGATATCGTTGCCAACATCAACTTCACCCTGGAGGAAGGCGGAACTATCACCGGCACAGTCTACACAGACGACGGCGTCACACCCCTGGCCGACGAGCACATCGAGTTGCAGCATCTAGACGGCTCGTGGGCCGGCAATGGCTGCACCGACGCCGATGGTCACTACGCCATCAGCGGCCTGGCCCCAGGCAGCTACCGCATTTCGGCCGGCGGCGGCTGGAACTGGTGCCTCAACCAGAACTCCCTTTACGTCACCGAATACTGGCAGGAAACCTGGGATTGGAACGCCGCCACGCCCATTGAGATTACCAGTCCAGGACAGGTTGTGCCCGGCATTGATTTCACCCTCGACCTGGGCGGTTCCGTCGCAGGCGCCGTCTACGAGGAAGATGGCGTGACCCCCCTGGTCAACGTCAATGTCAACATCAGCAGCTATGAAGATGGTCGCTGGAATGGCGGCGCCTGCACCGACGCCGACGGCCACTACGTCATCAACGGTGTGCCGCTGGGCAGCTACCGCGTCAGCGCCGGCGGCGGCTGGAACTGGTGCGCCGGCGAGCAGAGCTACACCATCCAGGAATTCTACAACGAAACCTGGTGGCATCACCTGGCAACGCCGGTTGAAGTTGTCACGCCCGGTCAAACCATCAGCGACATCAACTTCAGCCTGAGTTACGGCGCGCTGGTGAGCGGCACGGTCTACGCCGCCGACGGCGTGACGCCGTTGCCCAACGTCAATGTCAACCTCAACGAGGACCGCGGCTACGGCACCGGCAGTTGTACCGATGACCAGGGCCATTACCTGCTGGGTGCAGCCCCGGCCGGGCAGTATCGGGTCGGCGCCGGCGAAGGCTGGAACTACTGTCTCAACCAGCCGACCGCCTACGTGCGCGAGTACTGGCAGGAGACGCCGGATCCGAACGCCGCCACCCTGCTTGATCTGAGCGTCCCCTTCACACTCACGGGCGGCATTGATTTCACCCTGGAGCCGGGCGGCTATATCACCGGCCGGGTGCTGGCCGCCGACAGCGGTTTGCCGCTGGCCGGTGTGCATGTCAATGCCAATGAGTTCGACAGCGGCTGGTACTGGTCCGACGGCTGGACGGATGACGGCGGCAACTACATTATCGGCGGCCTGATTGAAGAAATTTACCGCGTGGAGGTCACCGATTCCAACTCGATTCCGGCCGGTTACGCTTCCCAATACTACGATCACGCGCGCTACTGGCAGGAGGCCACGCCTGTGGCTGTTACAGCCGGTGTGACTACGCCCGACATCAATTTCGATCTGGAACCGGGCGGATCCATCAGCGGCGTCGTGCTGGACGAGGTCACCGGCCTGCCGCTGGCTAACATCAACGTTCAGGCCGACATGCTGGGCGGCGGCGGGGGCAGCGGGACGTGCAGCAGCTCCGACGGTTCTTTTACTATCAACGGCCTGTACTTTGGCGATTACCAGGTTTCGGCCGCGCGTGACTGGAACTGGTGCCTCGGGCAACCCAATGAGCATGTTGCACAATGGTATGACCATGTGCCTTTCGACTGGCTGGCCACGCCGGTCACAGTGGAGGCGGGCAACCCGTTTGTAGGCGGGATCGGCTTCGACCTGGCCCACGGCGGCTACATCGCCGGTATCATCACCGACGAGGGCGGGCAGCCGGTGAGCGACGTGAGCATGTATGCCTGTGTCTATCAGCCGCAGTGGGACTGGCTGGATTGCCGGGTCGCGGGGAATACAGGGCCGGACGGCAGTTACGTGCTTGGCCCGCTGGCCGTCGGTTATCCTTTCTATGTGCAGGCGTGCCCCAACTGCAGCGGTCGCCTGTTCGTGAATAGCTATTACCCCGGCGTGTTCCGCTGGTCGGACGCGACGACCCTGACAGCGGCGGAAGGCGAAACGCTGACAGGCATTGACATGGTGCTGGTGCAGGGCATTTGGCTGACCGGGCAAGTGAGCGTGCCAGAGGGATTTTCGGCCGAATCCATCCACATAGACGCCTGGGAGCAAATCCCCTACGGCTATGGCGGCTGGACCCAAACCGACGCCGACGGCAACTACATTATCCCCGTGCCGCCCTTCTTTGACAGTCGGTGGAACGTCAGCGCCCATCCATGGGGCACCAATTTGTCTGTCCAGCAAGCCGGCAACTTCGACTTGTGGGCCCAAACGAACTGGGACTTCAATCTGGGGCCGGAGGCAACCATTAGCGGCCGAGTTACCCTCGACGGCCAACCGGTGGCCTACGTTCAGGTGGATGCGCAGGGCAACTGGATCGGCAACGGCGACCAGACCGACGCTGACGGCTACTTCACCATCACTAACCTGCCGCCGGGCGACTTCCGCCTGGGGCTGAACGGCTGGCCGGACTACTTCAGCGGCTACTACGGCGGCTTTGATTGGTCCAGCGCCCGCGTGCTGCACGTGGAGGAAGGGCAGAACATCGTCGGTCTGGAATTTCCCATCGCCCGCCTGGGCGTGCTAGACGGAACGATCTATGCCAGTGACGGCTTGACGCCGCTGGAAGGGATAGCCGTCAGCGCCATCAACCCGGACGGCTACTTCACGGGCTGGACCCAGACCGACGGCAGCTATCGGATTTACCTGCCGGTGGGCGACTACAAGGTGATGGCGCGCGATGAAAGCGGCGCGGGCGGCTGGGCGCGGCTTTTCTACCCGGACAGCTACAGCTATGGCAACGCCATGACGGTGACCGTCACGGCCGGCAAGACGCCGACCGCCGCCGATATGGCTCTGCCTCACAGCGGCGCGGTGGCCGGCCAGGTGACCGACGCCTCTTCCGGTGAGCCGCTTGGCGGTATCCTGATCAGCGCGCTCAACATTGACCCGCAGGTGGGTCAGGAGAAAGGCCAGGCCACGTGCACCGACGAGTTCGGCAACTACAGCCTGAGCGACCTGTGGCCGGGCCAGACACAAGTCACGGCCAGCGGCATTTGCGGCAACGTTGGCTACGGGGCCGCCGTCAGCGTGGTGCAGATTCAGGAGTACCTGACCGCCTCGGCTGACTTCGCCCTGGTTCCTAACGCGACCCCGCCGCGCCCGTTCACCGTGCGGCTCAACGATGCGTGGGACTACACGCCGTTGGCCTCCGCCAATGGTTTCATGCCCAATGACGCCGACCAGATTCTGCCGGCGCTGTTTGCGCCGTTGGTGGAGCTGGACGACGGGGGTAACTGGTACGCGGACCTGGCGACGGAAGTGCCGACGCCGGCTAACGGCCGGGTGGCTATTCAAGGCGATCAGTTGGTAGTGACCTATACGTTGAAGAGCGGATTGCTGTGGTCGGACGGGGTGGTGTTGGATTCGGCCGATTTTCGTTTCGCCTGGCAACTCCTCACCCAACCCACTCCCTACCGCGATAACTACACCGTCGAATGGGGCGAAATGTTCTTCATCGAAGACGTAGCCACCCCCGATCCGCAGACGGTGGTCGTCCGCTTCCTTCCCGGCCACTTCCCGCCCGCCTACCTCACCGCCCTCACTTACCCGCTGCCGGAGCACGTCCTGGCGGGCGAACATTGGCTCGACCTGTGGACGTACAGCCATTTCGCCCACTACCCGGTGGGCAACGGCCCGTATGTGGTCAAGGAATGGGTGGCCGGCAGCCATCTGGATTTGCAGACCAACCTCACCTATCACCGGCGGGGCGAAGGCCTGCCGCGCATCGGGGAGATGCGCCTGCTCCTGACCGACGATCCGTTTTACGCTGCCGCCCACGGCCGGGCCGAAGTCGCGCTGCAAGTGCCTGTGGGCAACCTGCCCGAAGATTACCTGACCTATGGTCTGGTTGAGTATGTCTCGACCGGCAGCGGATTCTCATCCCTCATCCCCAACCCGGCGCGCAAATCCTTCTTCGGCGACCAGGCTGTGCGTCAGGCGCTCTCCCATGCCCTGGATCGTGAGAGATTCATCCACGAGTATATGGGCCGAACGGCGCTGGGGCAGAGCTGGCTGCCGCCCGATCACCCACTGTACAGCGACACGGTGACAAACTATCCCTTTGACCTGGCGCTGGCCGCCGCGTTGCTCGATGCGGCCGGTTGGGTAGACAGCAACGGCAATGGCTTGCGTGACCAGGGTGGTGTCGAAATGGAGTTCGACCTGTATGTGAACGAGGCCGTCCCCTATGTGGCTGGGCTGGCCGCCGTCTTCGGCCAGGACCTGGCCTCGATTGGCGTGGACGCCAACGTAGTCACGCTGCCCTGGAATGAACTCTATGACCGGCTGCGACACGGCTATCTGGATGTCACCCTCCAGGGCTGGATTTTCGACAATCGCTACGATCCCTTCGGCTGGGCTATGTTGCACAGCGACGCCCTGCCCAGCGGCTACAACGGCTTCAACACACCGGCGCCTCTTAGCGGCTGGTGGGACGACCCGATCAACGATGCCTTGCTGGCTGCGGCTCATACGGAACTGGATGCCGCTGCGCTGCGCGACCTCTACGCCCAGCAAATTGCCCTCTTCAGTCAGGCCACGCCGTCGTGGATCATCGCCAACTATAACCGCCGGCTCGACTTTACCGTACCCACCCTGCTGAACTTCCGGCCGTCGGAAAACACGCCGGCCACCTGGAACATCGCTCAGTGGCAAATGCCGGTCAACCCGTATGACCTGTCGCTGCGCAAGGCACTGGCGGCGGACAGCCCGGCCCCGCAGCCGGACAGCGACATCATTTACCAAATCACGGTACAGAACGTGGGCTTCTTTACCGTGACCGGGGCGACGCTGGTGGATGTGTTGCCGCCGGAAGTAGTGTTCGTTTCGGCCGATCCCATGCCCGACGACATCAACGGTAGCGCCCTCACCTGGCAGTTGGGCGACCTGCCCGTCGGCGCCGGCCTGCCGCCCATCCGTATCACTGTGCATATCCCGGCCGACGTAGCCCACGGCGTTAGCCTGACTAACCAGGCAGCCGTTTTCGGCGACCAGGATGACACCTGGCCCGGCAACAACGGTTTTGTTTTCACTGTCACTGTGCGCGACGACGTTGACCTGGCCATGTCCAAGTTCGGCGTGGGTCTGCCGGCGGTGGGCGAGCAATTCGAGTATATCCTGGATTATGCCAACTGGGGCGGCGCCCCGGCGACCGACGTGATCCTGACGGACACCTTGCCGGCGGAAATGATCTTCGTTTCGGCCGATCCGCCGCCCGACTCGATCAGCGGCAGCCAGTTGTCCTGGAACGTGGGTGATCTGCCGGGCGGCGCCTGGGCCGGGCAAATCACGATCCAGGCCGAGATTGACGCCACCGGCGTGGTGGTCAACACAGCCCAGATCGCCTACGCCGGCCCGGAAACAGACCTGGGCAACAATGAGGACGACCATACTGAAAGCGTGGACGACATTCTGCCGCCGTTGCTAATTCGGCCGAATGGCGGCGCTACCAATGGCGAGCCTACCTTCGCCGGCTGGTCGCCGGCTAATGCCCTGGTGAAACTGTACGACCTGACCGGCGGAACGCCCTTCCTGCTTGGCAGCACCACCGCCGGAACCGACGGGCAATGGAGCCTGGAACTGGCGCTGGCCGAAGATACATACACCGTTGTAGCCACTGCCACCAAGGCCGGCCTGACCAGCAGCTACTCCAATTCCGCCTCTATCGTGGTGGATCACGACATCGTGCTGGATACCGACCTGGTAGCTGTCACCGCCAACGGGGTAGACATTGCGCGCGGTGTGGTGCGGGCCGAGCGACGGACGATGGCTCACCGGCAGCTGTTTATCGAGACAGTCCTGGCCTGCCCGACCGAACCGACGGCTAACCTGGCGGTGACCGAAAACGGCCTGGTGCACTACGACCTGCTGCCGCTCTCGATTACCAACATCGGCGGCGATCAATGGCAGACCGTCTTTAACTTCTACCTGGGCGCGCCCCACAACACCTTCGATATCTGGCTGCATTGGAACTGCCAGGGCGCCGAAGACGACGAACTGCTGGTCTACATCCTGATTGACCCGGATGGGTATGTATATGATCAGGCCATGGTAGACGCCGGCTCGGCCATCACCGATTCCCTGGTCACCACGGCTGTCATCACTGCCTATGCCTGGTTGGACGACGCCTGGCAGGTCTGGCCGGCCGCTCTATATGGGCAAAGCAATCCCCAGGTGAGCGACGGCAGCGCTGACGATGGTGTGATCGTGGCCGGCTACTACAGCTTCCTGACCCCACCCGGACGCTATCGGATCGAAGCCGCTGCGCCCGGTTACCAGCCCTTCCTCAGCGCGGTCTTGACTGTCATTGACACACCCATTCACCTGGACGTCGGTTTGCAGCCAATCCAGGGCGGCGGCGGGCAGAGCCAGTCGCCGGTAAACCTGAGCGCCTCGACCATGGAAAGCAGCTTGGACAAGGCCTGGGTCGGCGACACCCTGACCACCAAGACCTGGCTGGTCAACAGCGGCGAAGCCGACGCCGGCCCGCTGACAACGACCATTCCTATCCCTGCCTGGACCGACTACGTGCCCGGCTCACTGGTATGGAGCGAGGGCGACGCCGGCTATGATGCGCTGGCTGGGGTGATTTGGTGGCTGGCCGCGCCCGGCGGCGGGACAGCCCAGTATGTTGAGTTCGAACTGCGGGTGACGGCGTCGCCCGGCTGGCCCTTTGATGTGGTGCGTACAGCCGTCGTCAGCGGCGCGCCAACTGATCTACTGACCATGCCGCCGCTGAGCGTGAGCACGCTGATTCTTAACGAGCCGGGATTCGCGTTTGAAGCCGACGAAGCGCAAAACGGCGATCCCGGACAGGCGGTGGCTTATCTACACAGCCTGCACAATAGCGGCAACGCGGTAGATACCTTCACCTTCAGCGCCGTATCAAGCCAGGAATGGACGGTGGCGCTGCCGGAGCCGCTCACCCTGGCGCCGGATGAGACGGTTGACGTATGGGTGACGGTGTCGGCGCCGGCTGACGCCCCCGCCGGCCTGGCAGATCAGACGACTGTCACAGTCAGTTCGAGCGTGGCCCCGTCGTTGCCGGGTAGTGTCCTGGATACAACGACAGTCAACCAGGTGGCGGCCCTTAACATCAGCCAGGCGGCGCCCCAGGAAGCCAAACCCGGAGCCGTAGTGGCGTTTGTCCACACCCTTAGCAACCTGGGCAACGGCGTGGACACCTTCACGGTGGCGGCGGTTTCGGCGCATGGCTGGGATGTGATAGGCGGCGGCGAGATCACACTGGCGGCCGGAGCATCGGCCGAAATTGAGATTTGGGTCACCGTGCCCGGCAATGCGTCTGACGGTTTGGTAGATATCACCACGTTGACGGTGACGTCACACGCCGATCCGTCGGCCATGGCCACGGCCGAAGACGAGATCGCTGTGGAGCACACACGACTTTATCTGCCGGTTATCAAAAAGCAGCCGGCGGCAGGAGTTCAAGGGCACACGATCGGCCGAAAGTGATGGCCGATCTGACCCGATTGGCAGAGCAGTAGGTTAATGGGTTCGTTATCGTGCTCATAAGCCCAAACAAGCCCGGTTCTGACGCGGTTTGTGTCCTGCTCGGATGAGCGCGAGCAACGATTCAGAGAGGGCGGCGGAGTCGCCATACCTGTCCACGCCAACTGTCCGGGCGGAAGGGTGATACCGTGCGCCTTGAGCCTGACTATGCTGGAATCAACAGGGGGAAGGGAGATCGTTTTTGAGTGGCCTAACGGGCGAACCAAGTTGAGTGACGCAGCGGCTTCGACTTGAATGAATTATTCGGTAGCTGAGTCATGCAGGGTTAGGCCATGACCACCAACCGGCCTGGTTTCGAATCGCTCGCCGAACCCGGCTATGAGCGGTTTGCCGCGCGAAATCGCGTGTTGAACTGCAGGCAATGACAAAGAGGCCCGATGGCTGTCTTGGCTATCCCACACTTCTGTTATCCAGATGGCGTCAGCATCCGTTGGGTCTTGGGCAATCACATAGCTAAGGCAGCCCGGCATACCGTCGGCGCCTTCCAGCAAAATGGCAATCAACGCATCGCGTTGTCCGGGCACAACTTTCATCTTCCCGATCAAACCGTACATGCTTTTGCTCCTTCTCTGAGCCTGTCGGAACTCACGGCAACGCTGGTGAAATCGGCCGAAATTTCTTTCCCCACGCCACATAGTCGGGAGGCTCCGATCGCTCTCCCCGGCCAAACGAGTAGCCTCGTCGCGCCAGGCTTGCGCCTATTGTTGGCGTTGCTCAACACCCTGAAAGGCTGATGAATGGATATCAACCGGATAACCGGCTGCCAGCGTGCGAACCACGATCTGATGTTGCTATCAAAGTGCTGAACGGCGTTACACGATTTTGTCTGGGCATATGGAAGGTGTGCTCTTCTTTCATTCGACCGAGTGATCAAGAGCCATCACGTTAGGGAAACAGCCAG
>JAYRVN010000086.1:0-2022 GCA_041918535.1 Chloroflexota bacterium | reverse complement strand
CTTCAGCGGCGGCCTGATTGGCCCGGACGACACGCCCCGCGCCTACGCCGGTTCCCTGGCCGGTACGCCCATCTTCTTGGGCTGTAGCGACCGCGACCCCCACATTCCTCTGGCGCGCGTCCAACACAGCGTCGCCGTCCTCACGCGCCTGGGCGCGCAGGTGACCGAGCGCATCTACCCCAACTTCGGCCACGCCGTCAACCAGGACGAACTAGACCACGCCCGCCGGCTCATCGCGCAGGCGCTCCACAACAACGCCGCCTCGCCGTCGTAACTGCCGCCTCCGCCCGAATTTCCCTCCAGCAATTCGAAATATGAAACCGCAACAATTCAAAATACGAGGCCGCTGTGGGGCGGCGCCACAATAAATAGTCAGAAATGGACGCCAGGCGGGGCGTTATGCGTCAAAATGGTGGGTTTTGCATTCACCACCCCTTCACAATCTCCATATTTTCGAATTGCCGATGAGGCCGCTGTGGGGTGGCGCCACAATAAATGGTCAGAAATGGACGCCAGGTGGGGGCGTTATGCGTCAAGATGACGGGTTTTGCATTCACCCGCCCTGCATAATCTCCATATTTCGAATTGCTGATTTCCCTCATTGCCGTTGTTGAATTGGCAGTGAATCGGGTAACATTAGGGCTGTCTTAACCTTTGACAGGAGACATCCCATGCGTAAGAAAGTTACTCTCATCACCGGCGCCAGCGGCGAAGTGGGCCATGCCCTGATCACCCGCCTGGCGCAAAACGGCGGCAACGATCTGTTGACGCTCGACCTGCAACCGCTGCCTGAAGAGCTTCACTCCCTGACCACCCACATCCAGGGCGACCTGGTGGATAGCGCCTTACTTAGCCGCTTGATCAGCCAGTATGAGTTCGACGTCATTTATCACCTGGCGGCGTTGCTCTCCACGCGCAGTGAGATCACACCCGACACGGCCCATCGTGTCAACGTAGGCGGCACATTGGCTCTGCTGCAAGTGGCTTCTGAACAATCCCAATGGCGCGGTCAGCCCATCCAATTCATCTTCCCCAGTTCGGTGGCGGTTTTCGGCATGCCGCCGATGGAGAAAGGCAAGGCGTTCTTCCAGCGCGTGCGCGAGTGGGAATGGACGCAGCCGCGCACGATGTATGGTTGCAACAAGCTGTATTGTGAAATGTTGGGGGATTATTACGCCCATCATTACCGCCAGTTAGCCGCCGAAAGGCCGGTGATGGTGGATTTTCGCTGCGTGCGTTTTCCGGGGTTGATCAGCGCCTTCACCCTGCCTTCCGGCGGCACCAGCGACTACGGGCCGGAGATGCTGCACGCCGCCGCTCAGGGCAAGCCTTACGCCTGTTTTGTGCGCCCCGATGCGCGTATCCCGTTCATGGCGATGCCGGATGCGGCCGAAGCGTTGTTGCGGCTGGCGAATGCCGCGCCTGAGCAGTTGACGCGCACGGTGTACAATGTAACGGCCTTCAGTGTTTCGGCCGAAGACATCCGCCGCCGCGTCCTGGCCGCCTTCCCCGACGCCGCCATCACTTACCAGCCCGACCTCAAGCGCCAGGGCATTGTGGATAGCTGGCCGGAAGACATGGATGACACCGCCGCCCGCCGCGACTGGGGCTGGCAGCCCGCCTACGACGAAGAGCGCTGCTTCAACGAATACCTCATCCCCAACATCCGCCGCCGCTACGTCCGCTGACGCCTGGAACCACGCACCTACCCTATCAGACGCCTAAGTTCTTCCAGATTGCGGCGCACGATGCGTGTATTGGGGTGCTCCGGCCCCAGCGCCCGCTCCATAATAGCCAGGGCGCGCTCGTAGTAGGGGCGGGCGGCGGCCAGGTCGCCCATGTCCTGGAGCAAGCCGCCCAGGTTGTTGAGGCTGAGGGCGGTGTCGGGGTGGGCCGGCCCCAGCGCCTTCTCCTGGATAGCCAGGGCGCGCTCGAAGTAGGGGCGGGCGGCGGCCACGTAGCACGGGTCCTCTATAAGCAAGACAATGTGGTTGAGGCGGGTGGCGGTGTTGGGGTGGGCAG
>JAYRVN010000085.1:0-20499 GCA_041918535.1 Chloroflexota bacterium | reverse complement strand
GTGGCATTATGCGTTTAATCACCGTGCGCCCGCCGGCTTTGGCCTCGCGGCGCGTGCTGATGGTGATATTCGCCCCCGCCGGCCCATGTGGGCTGATGCTTGCCACCGGGATCAACTCCCACGGCCGCGCTCCAAACCGAAAATCGGCCGTTGTCAATGCTCCCACCGGACAAATATCCGTCGTGTTGCCGCTCCAGATGCTATCAAAACCAGGCTCCGAGAAGGTTACAATCTCCAACCGTCGGCCGCGATTGTGGAAAGCCAGCACCGGATCGTCCACCACCTCGTCCTGAAAACGCACACACCGGGCGCACTGGATGCACCGCTCCCGATCCAGGTAGATCAACTCGCCGAGCGGCACATGCTTCTCTAGCTTCATCTTCTCACTCAAAACGAAGCGGCTTGTGCCCTCGCCATGCTGCAACGTCAGATTCTGCAAGGGACACTCGCCGCCCTTGTCGCAAATCGGACAATCCAGCGGGTGGCTTGTCAGAATAAATTCAATAATGTCCTCGCGCGCGTCCAATACGTCGGGGGATTGCGTCTGAATCGCCATGCCTTCGCTCACGCGCACAGTGCAACCCGTCTGCAAGCCTTTGCCCCAATTGTATTGCGGTGTGCCGTCCGGGTTACGCAACAACTCCCCGGTAGCCCGGTCGCGCACCGGCAGACCGATCTTCACCAGGCACATCCGGCACATTCCCACCGGCTCCAACTTAGGATGATGGCAGAAAACGGGAATGTGTACATCATGGCGCATGGCCGCATCCACCACGGTCATGCCCGCCGACACTTGCACCTCTACCCCATTCAGGTTAATCGTGACGAGATTGCTCATACCTTCTCACATCTGATACTGATTGATCGCGCTGATCTAATCCGCCGCCACAGCTATCCTGGGCGATCCCGCCCCATGCTTGACGCCTGCGCTCACCTTGGCCTTGTACTCCGGCAAAAAATGGCGAATTGACGATAACACCGGGCTGGTGGCAAATTCGCCCAATGCGCACAGGCACTTGCCGGTCATGTTATTGGCGATGCTCTCCAGCAGGTGAATATCCTGCTCCGTCCCCTGGCCGTGATAAATGCGTTGCAGCACGCGCTCCATCCAGAACGTCCCCTCCCGACAAGGCGTACACTTGCCGCACGACTCATGCCGGAAGAAATGGATCATCTTGAGAGCCGCCCACACCATATCGGTGGTTTCATCCATCACAATCAGCGAGGCCGACCCCATGACCGAACCGGCTTCAACCAGCCCCTCATAGGTCATAGGCAGGTCGAGATGTTTGTCAATCATGATAGGGCCTGAGCCGCCGGAGGGCAGCAACGCTTTGAACCTTTTGCCGCCGAGGATGCCGCCGCCGTACTGTGGGTCAAAGATCAATTCGCGGTATGTGATGCCCATGGGCGCTTCGTAATTGCCGGGTCGGTTGATGTGCCCGCTCAGGCAAACGATCTTGACGCCCGGACTGCGCCCACTCTTGTCTAATCCCTGCTGCTTGTACCAGTCGGCGCCATTGATGATAATCAGCGGCACATTGGCCAGCGTTTCCGTATTGTTGACCACTGTGGGCTTGTGGTACAACCCTTCGGAAGCCGGGAAGGGAGGTTTCGACCACGGTTGCCCGATCTCGCCCATAAGGGAGGCCAGCAGGGCCGTTTCTTCACCGCAAATATAGGCGCCGGCCCCAAAATGGTTGTAGAAGTGGCATCTGAAGCCGGAACCCAAGATATTCTCGCCGATCAAGCCGGCCGCATACGCCTCGCGCAGGGCGTCCGAGAAGGGATAGGCGGCGTCCATATACTCGCCGCGCCAATAGTTATAGATGGCTTTGGCCCCGACGGCATAAGCGGCGATCAACGCCCCTTCAATCACCTGGTGCGGATTCTTCTCCAACAGCTCCCTGTCTTTGAATGTGCCGGTTTCTGATTCGTCGGAATTGATGACGACGTATACTTCCGGTGAGCCGGGGCGGATAAACCCCCACTTCACGCCGGCCGGGAATCCCGCTCCGCCGCGACCGCGCAGATTGGACGCCTTGACGATGTCAATGACTTCGGACGGCTTGAGCGCCAGCGCCTTTTTTAGCCCCTCGTAGCCGTTATGGCGACGATAGACATCAAGTTGATGAATGTCAGGGATATCCCGATGCCGTAATAGAATGTTGCTCATACCTACACTCCGCGCCGATGCCGTCTTTAAGCCGCGGGGTCAATCGCGGGTATAACCGGCGATGGCCTTATCCACAACCGACGGCCCACCATTGCCCTGCGCCGCTTCAGCCCGCCACTCTGCTAGCAAAGCGTCAAACTTGGCTCCATCTAAATTCTCGTGGAATTTCAGATTGCATTGCAGAGCCGGCGCCCGATCGCAGGCCCCGATGCACATGACCGCCTTCACACTAAATAAGCCGTCGGCTGTCGTGCCTTCCGGTTCAATGCCCAACTTGGCGCAAACCATAGCCAGAAATTCATCTGCCCCACGCAGAGCGCAGGCCAGGTCATGGCAAATCTCCAACACGTATTGGCCAACCGGTTCTTCATAATATAAAGAGTAAAAACCGGCCAACGAGAGGACATGGGTGGGATCAAGGTCCAGGATTTGCGCGACTTCCTGTTCGGCCTCTGGACTCATGTATCCATACACTTGTTGCGCCAGGTGCATTACCGGCAGGATAGCCGATTGCTTGTCCTTGTAACGTTGTAGAATCACCCCGATTTGCTGACTGTATTTGTCTGTGATTAGGCCCATGCTCAATCCTTCTCCGCTTTGCAGGGACGGGCGGCTCATTGTTCTAGCGGTCAATCTCGCCAAGCACAATATCAATCGAGCCGATAACCGCCACTAAATCTGCGACAAACTGGTCTTTGGATAACACCGGCAAAGAAGCTAGATTGACATAGCTGGGCGTGCGAAAATGTACGCGCGCCGGCTTAGGGCCGCCGTCGCCGCGCAAATAGCAGGCAAATTCGCCGCGCGGCGATTCGATTGACTGGTAGACATAGCCGGTGGGAGCGCTAAAGCCTTCCGTCCACAGCTTGAAATGGTGAATAACGGCTTCCATGCTGTGTCCCAGTTCGGAACGCGGCGGCGGCGAAATTTTGCGGTCATCCACCCGCACCGGCCCCGGCGATAGTTTGTCTAAGACCTGCCGGATGATGCGTAGACTCTGGTGCATCTCCTCAATGCGGCAGCGATAGCGGGCGTATACATCCCCGTCGGTCCCCAGCGGCACGTCGAATTCGACCTGGTCATAGGTGAGGTAAGGACTGGCTCTGCGCAGATCCCAGTTCACGCCGGAACCCCGCAGGCTCGCGCCTGTCAGGCCCCAGCGGATGGCATCTTCGCCCGAAATGACGCCGATCCCTTTGGTGCGTTGCAACCAGATGGGGTTGTTTTTGAGCAACGCCTCGTAATCGGCGATGCGGGCCGGCATGAAATCCAGGAATTGACGCACCGCCGGCACAAACTCCTCCGGCACATCGCGCCATACGCCGCCGGGCCGGAAGTAACTCACCATCATGCGCTGGCCGGCCACCATCTCGAAAACGTCGAGGATATATTCGCGTTCGCGGAAACAGTAGAGGAAAACCGACATGGCCGCCAGGTCTAGCGCGTGCGTGCCCAGCCAAACCAAATGGCTGCCGACACGCGCCATCTCGGTCAGGATCATGCGGATAGCCTGGGCGCGTGGCGGCGCTTCGATCCCCAAAAGCTTCTCCACTGCCAGGATATAGCCCAGGTTGTTTGACATGGGCGCCAGATAATCCATACGATCGGTCATGACCAAGGCCTTGGTATAGGTCTTGGACTCCATGTTCTTCTCGATACCGGTGTGCAAGAAGCCGATATCTGGCGCGAGATTGATCACTTTCTCGCCTTCCAGTTCCACCAGCAAACGCAAAACGCCGTGGGTGCTGGGATGTTGCGGCCCCATGCTGAGCAGCAGGTTCTCTTCGCTGGTAATCTGCATACCAGTGCCGAATTTGGCGCGCAGTTCTTCGGCCGTAAATTCCTGGATAGTATCACCACTCGGGACGATGATGGACATGGGCAGGCTCACAAGACAGGCCGGGCGCCGATCGGGGGCGCCGACAGGCCAACCGCGTTAATCCTTGGCATAAGGTTTCTTGGCGTCTATTTCTTGGTAGTTAAAGGAAAACTGAACTTCTTCATAGCCCAGAGGGTAATCCTTGCGCAACGGATGCCCTTGCCAATCTTCCGGCATAAAGAGCCGGCGCAAGGATTTGTTGCCGGCAAAGCGAATCCCCATCAAGTCCCAAACCTCCATCTCCAGCCAGGTGGCTATCGGCCACAAGTTGCCCAGCGTTGCCGGCCCTTCATCCGGGTCTTCGACTGGAACGCGTAGGCGCAGGCGGCCCTTGTTGGCTATGGAGTAGAGATGATAACTGACGGCAAAACGGGGATAGGCGTCGAGGTAATCGTCGGCAACGATGTCTTCAAGGAAATTGAAGCGCAGGTCAGCGTCATCCCGCAAGAATTGAGTGACCGGGATGAGTTGATCGAGTTCGATGATCAGGGTGCATTCTTCCCGAAAGTCCAAGACTTGCGTGATGGCGGTGGGATACGCGTGTTGAATTTTCTGCGTAGCCAACTCTTGCAGTGTAGTCATCAAGCCCAGTCCGTGAGTTTTTCGTTGCGGATTTTTTCGTGGAGCGTCATGATGCCGTCAATGAGCGCTTCGGGGCGGGGCGGGCAACCGGCCACATAGATATCCACGGGCACAATTTCATCAACGCCCTGCACGATGGCATAGTTGTTGAAGATGCCGCCGCAGGAGGCGCAGTCGCCCATGGCGATGACCCATTTGGGATCGGGCATCTGGTCATAGAGGCGGCGTAGAACGGGGGCCATTTTGCGAGAAACGCGCCCGGCGACGATCATGAGGTCGGATTGACGCGGCGAGGGGCGCATAAGTTCCATGCCGAAGCGCGAGGCGTCGAAGTGGGCGGCCTGGGAAGCCATCATTTCAATGGCGCAACAAGCCAGGCCAAATAACATCGGCCACATAGCATTGGTGCGGCCCCAGTTAACCAGGTCTTCCAGGCGAGCGGTGACAATACCCATGTCGCCCAATTTTTGCTCTATTCCCATTCGAGGACTCCTTTCTTCCAAACCCAGATGTCACCAAGGATGAAGATCGCGACAAAGATTAGCATGGAGACCAGGCCAAAGAACCCCAATTTGCGGATGGCGATAGCGTAGGGGTAAAGGAAGATGATGTCAATGTCAAATAGGATGAACAGCACGGCCATTTTATAGAACTTGATGGGCAAGCGCCGCTGAGCCGGGCCGATGGGCGCCATACCGGATTCATAGGCAATCATCTTGCGGCGTGACGGGCGGCGAGGACCGAGGCTGACTGATAAGATAGGCAGTAGGACAGCAAAGAAAATGGCGATACCAAGCAGGATTGCAATCGGCAGGTAGCTATTCAGTATTTCGTTATCCATATCAACCGTGTTCCCAGGCTACGCAAGCGCCTCCGGGGGCAGATTTCGTGCATTTTATCACAAGCCAAACGGGGCGGCAATCAAGAAAAGGCGGAACGCCAGAAAAGCGGGAGGCAGAGATTCGCGGAGGAGAAGGAGATACGCAGAGAAGATGACGGGACAAAGGTGGAGGGATCGTTTTGGTCCCGTCAATTGACGACTCGCCGGCCGCCGTCCGACTGCGCTACCGGCGGTCAAACTTAGCTAAGGTAGTCGCGCAAGCCGCGGCTGCGGCTTGGGTGGCGGAGTTTACGCAACGCCTTGGCCTCGATCTGCCGGATGCGTTCCCGTGTAACGTTGAATTTCTGGCCTACTTCTTCGAGGGTATGGTCAGTCCCATCGTTCAGACCGAAGCGCATTTCGAGCACCTGCCGTTCGCGCTCGGTGAGGAAGTCGAGGGCGTAGCGGATTTGCTCACGCAGCAGCTCGCGAGAGGCCAGGTCAACCGGCTCAGGCGCCGCCTCATCGGGGATGAAATCGCCATAGGTGGTGGAGTCTTCGTTTTGGCCGACGGGTGTTTCCAGAGACATGGGGTCTTGAGAGATTTTGAGGATATTACGAATTTTGGCGACGGCTTGTCGCCACTTGCGATGCAGCATGGGGTCTAGGGGGCGTCCATCGCGCAATGCGCTTTTGATAGCCACGACTTCCTCAGGCAGCAAGAAATCCAACTCCAGCGCCAGCTCTTCGGTCGTGGCGTCGCGTCCCAGGACTTGCACCATTTCACGCTGTGTGCGCATGATGCGGTTGATGGTTTCGACCATGTGAACCGGGATGCGAATGGTGCGGGCCTGATCAGCGATGGACCGGCTAACGGCCTGACGAATCCACCAGGTGGCGTAGGTGCTGAATTTGTAGCCTTTGGTGGGGTCAAACTTGTCGACGGCGCGGAGGAGGCCGACATTGCCTTCCTGGATGAGATCAAGCAAGTGAATGCCGCGATTCATATAACGTTTGGCGACGCTGACTACCAGGCGTAGATTGGCGCGGGTGAGGGTGTCTTTGGCTTCGTCAGCCAGTCCGTAGATCATCTCGCTATTGAATTCGAGGTTGAGATTGGCGGCGGCGAGCCATTGACGGACAGATTCGGCCGAAATTAATCCCTTCCCCTCTTGATAATCGCGCACCAGCCAGTTAGACAAGCCATTCGGCAACAGATACAGGGTCGTCAGCAAAGAGAATGCGCTGCCGGCCAACTCCGTCCAGATATCATCCTGTCCCCATTCCCCTTCGCGCAGATATTGGCGTAGATACGAAGTCTCCGTTGACTGCCAGCTCTGGCGTAATTGTTGCGACTCCCGTACCAGGCGGGCTAAATCCGGCGGCTCAACGCGCAAGACCCGCGACGCCTCCACCGCCCGTTGCCAACTTTTGAGCAACTGCAAGTAGCTGTCGAGCAAAACAATCTGCTGTACCTCGCTCTCCGGTACGCCTTCATCTCGGGCGCGCTCGGAGAGGATGACCATTTCATTGGCGGCGGCCAGTTGCGTTGCCAACCACACTTCTTGTTCGGCCGTTAATAGCTGTACGCGCCCGATCTCGCGCAGATAGGTTTGGACCGGATCATCTTCGAGTGGGTGCTTGTGCTGCGCGGCAGAGGGTTCGTCGTCGATGTCAATCTCAAAGTCATCCGAGGTGGTCGAGAAGGTGTAATCCTCGTCATTGAGAGATTCTTCTTCGTCCTCGTCCTCAGCTTCTCCCGTTTCTTCGATGATCTGAATGTTGTGCTTCTGTAGTTCACGGTAAAGTTGCTCGACATCGTCCTCATCGGCGGTTTGCAGGAACGCTTGCAAGGTGGATTCGTCTATCTTGCGCGCGCGCCGAATGCGCTTGAGCAACTCTTCCAGGTCAAACTCGACAGCAATTTCGGCCGAATCCAGGTCCGGTTCACTTTGATCGTCCAAATCCATTATCTAACCCTCGCTGTCCCTAACCCAGAGTTGATAAAGCCTGCCTGGCTCGGTTAATCCCCGCTTGCCTGACCGCCAGCGCCTGGGATTGATGGCGGTGCATCTCAAGCTGCTCCGTATCGCCTGCCTGTTCTGCTTCAGCCACCAATTGCCGCAATTGACCCAATAACTGCCGCACATGATCCAGCCGCCAATTCAAGACCGAGCGCGCCAGCTTGGCCGGCAAACGTTCCCAATCCGTCGCCCCAGTCTCCGGCAAAGCCAATAACACCGAAACCCGGGCCGCCAACGTCTCATCCAAACTATCGCACAACTCATCCGGTGTGACAACCTGCCGCCCGCCGGACGTGCGGCGCGTCAGCTGCTCCCATAAAACCCGATCCTCCGGCGTGCGAAAATCCTCCGGCTGCACCGCCGGTTGCTGCACGGAAGCCAACAACTGTTCCACCTGCCGGATCAGTGTGGGTGTAACCAGGCATTGCCGCAAATAGTTCGACTGGCGATGGTCGCCATCCGGCCCCTCTGCTGCTGTCGCCGGGGCAGGCGCGGCCGCCGCGCTACGCGGTGATTCCTCCGCGCGCAAGCGGCGCAACGCCCGTTCATCCACCTGCAAAGCCCGCGCCAACGTCTGCCAATAATGATCGCGTTCCACCGGATCCGCCACATCCTGAATCAGCGGGATAATCTGCCGAGCCGCTGCCGACTTCGCCTTCGGGTCGTCCGGCGGCACATCGCGCATCACCACCTCAATCACATACGCCGTCACCGGCCGGGCTTGCTGAATGAACACCGGCCAGGCCGCTGAGTCGCGCCGGATCAGATCGTCGGGGTCCTCACCCTCCGGCAAGGTCACAATGCGAATATCCGCCTTCAACCGCCCCTCATGCCGCACCAAACCGCGCACATCAAAGCTACTATCCGCCTCCCTATCCAGTGTCTCGCGGGCCACCGCCAGGCTGCGCAATGTAGCCTGAACGCCGGCCGCATCCGCATCCAGCGCGATCACAAAGCGGCGCGTGAAGCGCTTGAGCGAATTGAGTTGCGCCTCCGTCAAAGCCGTGCCCATCTGCGCCACCACATTGCGGAAGCCCGCCTGCCACGCTTGCAACACATCCATATACCCTTCGACAATCACCGCTTGCCGCGCCTCACGGATATAACGCCGCGCCTGATCCAGACCAAATAGCAGGCTGCTCTTATCGAACAAGGGCGTCTGCGGCGAATTAAGATATTTCGGCAGGCTATCCTTGTCCAGCGCGCGCGCGCCAAAGCCAACCACCTGTCCGCTGGCCTCGCGAATGGGAATCATCAGCCGTCGGCGGAAACGATCATACGCCGTGCCGCGCTCTTCGTGGATAGTCGCCAACCCGGCCGCCACCAACTCCTCAATCTCAAAACCCTGCGCCTGAAAATGGTTGCGCCCGGCTTCCCAGCTATCCAGGGCGTAGCCCAGTTTGAACGTCGCCGTCGTCTCCGCCGTCAGGCCGCGCCCGTCCACATAGCGCCGCGCCGCCTCTGCCTGCGGCGCATACAAAAACAGTTGATGAAAATAGTCGGCCGCTAATTCCAATAAATCCGCCAGCCGCTCTGTCGCTTCCTGCCGCGCCAGCTTCTCCGGCGATGGCTCTTCCAGCTTCACCCCCGCCTTGTCCGCCAGATGACGCAGCGCCTCCTTGAAATCCATCCCTTCCTTGCGCATGATAAAGGCAAAAAGATCGCCGCCCGTGGCGCACGCGCCAAAGCAGTGCCAGGTCTGCGTCTCCGGGAAAACAAAAAACGCCGGTGTGCGGGTGTTGGGATGGAACGGGCAAAAGCCGCTATAGCGCCGTCCCGCTCGACGCAGGGGCATATAGCCGCTGATCACCTCAACAATGTCCAACCGATTCTTGATCTCTTGGGAAACCGACATGCTGCTCAAGCCTTGCGCCGCCGCGCGTTTCGGCCGAATCCAACCCCAACAGTTGTTGCAATTTCACTTAGCGCCATTATAACCCAAGCCCGGTCAACGCCCTAAATTCAACGGCCCGGCTATAGGTAAATCTTATATGGTCGGCCTGATTTCTCCCGACACAGCCGGCCTCTGCGGCCAAAGTTGGCCGGCGTCTTGCTTAAGCCAGAACCGGACATTATGATTAGTCGTATGACAACAAGTTTATGGCTTGAACGACAGGCGCAGACGCGCTTGCCCACTGACTATGGGGAGTTCCAATTGTATCATTACCGCGTCGCGCCGGAGGCTACCGAACCTCTGGCCCTGGTGATGGGGGAAGTGAATGGCGCAGAGGGGGTGCTGACCCGTGTGCATTCGGAATGCTTCACGGGAGATGTGCTGGGGTCGTTGCGTTGTGATTGTGGGCCGCAGTTACACCAATCTTTGAGGGCGATTTCGGCCGAAAAACGTGGCGTGCTGGTCTACTTGCGCCAGGAAGGGCGCGGCATCGGTTTGCTGGATAAGTTGCGAGCCTACAATTTGCAGGATGTCGGGTATGACACCGTGGAGGCCAATCTCCAGTTGGGGCATCCGGCTGACGGGCGCGACTACACAGCCGCCCACCTCATCTTACAAGACCTGGGGGTGCGCTCGGTGCGTCTGCTGACGAACAATCCGGCTAAGGTGGATAGCCTGGCGCGCCTGGGGACGCCGGTGGCAGCGCGCGCCCCCTTGCCGCCGCGCGTGCAGGCGGAGAACGCCCGCTATTTGCAGACGAAGCGGGAACGCCTGAATCATTGGCTGGACCTGGCCGAATTCCCCGCCGAGGGCCCGCCTGAGTGCCCTTGGGTGACGTTGAGTTACGCGCAAAGTCTGGACGGCTCGTTGGCGCTGCGGCGCGGGGAGGCGTTGGGTTTGAGCGGGGGGGAGGCGTTGGTGATGACGCATCGTTTGCGGGCGGAGCATGATGGGATTTTGGTGGGGATTGGCACAGTTTCGGCCGATAATCCCTCCCTCACCGTGCGCCATGTCCCCGGCCCGAACCCGCAGGTCATTGTCCTGGATAGCTGTCTGCGTTGCCCGCTCGACGCCCGCCTGCTGGCCGGACGACCCTGGCTGTGCGCCACCGAGGCCGCCCCGGCGGTGCGCCAGACGGCGCTCGAAGCCGCCGGCGCCCGCGTTTTGCGCCTGCCGGCCGCGCCCGATGGGCGCGTTGACTTGCCGGCCGCTCTGACCCGCCTGGCCCAATTAGGCATCCGGCGGCTGATGGTTGAAGGCGGGGCTAGAGTTATCACCGCTTTCCTGGCAGCGCGACTGGTAGACCGGGTAGTCATCACCATCGCCCCTGTGTTTGTCGGCGGGCTGGCGGCGGTGGAAGGGTTGCCCGCCCGGCCCCGTCTGCGCGATATGCGCGCGGAACGCCTGGGCGACGACCTGGTGGTGTCGGGCCAGGTTGCCTGGGAGGCCGAGGCGCGGGAGTGACCGAAGAATTGGAGGTACCCACGCGCGAACGCGACGCCGTATACTTCATCGCGCCACGCCAGGTGGCGGTGCGGCGCGAGCCGTTGCCGCCGTTGGCTGCCAGCGAGGCGCTGGTGGAGACGGTCGTCTCCGGCATCAGCGCCGGCACGGAGATGTTGCTCTACCGGGGCGAGATGCCGCCCGGGATGGCGGCCGATAGCGCGATTGAGGCATTGCGGGGCGAGTTGCGCTACCCGTTGAAATATGGCTATGCCGCGGTGGGGCGGGTGGCGGCGGTGGGCGCGGCGGTTGAGCGCGCCTGGCTGGGGCGGCTGGTTCTGGCCTTCCATCCGCATGAGTCGCACTTTGCCGCGCGGCCGGATCAATGGATGGCGCTGCCGGAGGGAATTTCGGCCGAATCCGCCACCTTGCTCCCCAACCTGGAAACCGCCGTTAGCCTGGTCATGGACGGCCGGCCGGTCATCGGTGAGCGTGTCGCCGTCCTGGGTCAAGGGGTGGTCGGCCTGTTAGTGACCTGGCTGCTGGGACAGTTTCCGCTGGCGGAGTTGGTGACGGTGGACAAGTGGGAGAAGAGGAGGAAAATTTCGGCCGAATTCGGCGCCACACTCACCCTCTCCCCTGACGACCCCCTTCCCACCGCTTTCGACCTGGTCTACGAACTCAGCGGCCAACCCGCCGCCCTCAATCAAGCCATTGCCCTCACCGGCTACGCCGGGCGTATCGTCATCGGCTCCTGGTACGGCCGTAAGCAAGCCCCCCTTGACCTGGGCAGCCACTTTCACCGCAGCCACATCCAGCTCATCAGCAGCCAGGTCAGCAGCCTGGCCCCTATCTGGCGCGGCCGTTGGGATCACGCTCGCCGCCTTGATGTGGCCTGGCGCAGCCTGCGCCGTCTGCCCGCCGACCGCCTCATCACCCATCGCTTCCCCCTGGCCCAAGCCGCCCAGGCCTACCGCCGGCTTGACCGACAACCCCACACCCTGCTGCACACCCTGCTCACCTATGACTGACCCTCTCCCCAATCCATTCGCGCCATATGCCCCCACGCTATATCGGCGCGCTTGAGGAATGTGACGAGATAGAAGCGACGACTATTTGAGGTAAGGAAATGATGATCGAGGTCAAACCCATCAAAACAGAAGCCGACTATGAAATGGTATTGGCGGAGATTGAACAATTGTTTGAGGTAACGCCAGGGACACCCGAGGCGGACCGCTTAGAAATCTTGACCACGTTGGTCGAGGCTTATGAGAATCAGCACTATGCTATCCCTTTGCCCGACCCAGTTGAAGCTATTCATTATTATCTCGAAAGTCGAGGCTTGTCCCGTCGCGATTTAGAGTTATATTTGGGGAGTCGGGCGCGAGTTTCAGAGATATTGAACCGGAAGCGGCCATTGTCCTTAGAGATGATCCGGCGGTTGCATAATGGTTTGGGTATACCGGCTGAGGTTTTGATACAACCGTATGCAATGCTTCAGCCGGCCGCCTAATTGAATTGGGGCAAAAGGCAGGCCAACGATTGACTTGACTGAAACCGCTGCTGTTTTCAACAATGCGCTCTCAGTCACTCACTCCAACCCGCGCCATTCGTTCAGTAAATGGGCGCACTTACCCACCTGGAAAGCAGTAGACTTCACCCACCGGCTAAACTTTTTTTCCCTAACGCCATTCTATGTCGAGTCATCAAGCGTTGTTTGAACAAACGATCTACCAAAACTGGGCGAACTATTTCGGGTGTCCGGCCGCCGCGATGTTTCAGACCGGCGCGACCCTTGTACCGGTAGATAGATTCTCCGGCGATAACGTCCTGGCTCTCTGGCATATCGGCCGGCATACTTTCGTGGAGTTCGATCCCGCCCTAGCCCGCCAGGTGGAAAGCGCCGTGCGCGCTTTGCCGGCCAATACTGGACTGACCGGAAATGACCTGCGGTCGGCTTGGGGAGATGCCGCCATCAAGTCGCAGGATGTGGGGCTAGTTCACTATTTGTACCCGCCGGATTTGCCGGACTTTTCCCCGCCGGCCCCATTCCGCCTGCGTCAATTAACGGCGGCGGATGGCGCATTTTTGACGGCGCTGCATCAGGCCAACACGCCGGAAGAAGTGGATGATGGCTTCGTCGAAGTGAGCCATCTGATCGCCTTCGGTTGTTTGGCCGACAACCGCCTGGTCGCGGCGGCGAGCGGCTATCTGCGCGCCGGGTTCATGGATATTGGCGTGCTGACGCATCCCGAATTTCGTCGCCAGGGATTGGGCAAGGGTGTGGTGGGCGCTGTTTGCGCGTGGTCAACCAGCCAGGGAATCATTGCCCAATACCGGTGTAATGCTCATAACGCGGGCTCGCATGGTGTGGCTAAGGCGTTGAATTTCCGGCGTTATTTCACTTCGGAAAGCATCTGGCTGCGTTAATGCAGCGGATGGCCGGCCAGGCGTCGGCGGCGAAGTGGCGCGGCGGGATGGAATTCGGCAATCGCCTCTTGAACTCTGCATTTTATCTGGTATCATTGAAGTTATGTGCAACGATGTGTATTGGCAGGCTTTACGACCTTCGCCCCCTACCAGGGACGAGGGCGAAGCGCGCAAAATGGCAGCATAACCGCAGGCCAGGGCAAGCGACAAAGCTTGCCGCATCCATTGACAACCCGACGCCCTCAGCTTAGACTGAGGGCGTTCTTTTTGGAGCGGCGATCCCATAACCGGGTCGCCTGAGGTGAAGCATGTCAGACAAAGATCGGTTGGTTTCAAGAAGTGAAGATTATAACGAGTGGTACAACACAGTGGTGCTGAAGGCGGACATGGCCGATTATGGCCCGGTGCGCGGGACGATGATCGTCAAGCCTTACGGTTGGGCGCTATGGGAGAATATCCAGAAGGCGCTGGATGGGCGCTTTAAGGCCACTGGCGTCGAGAACGCCGCTTTCCCTATGTTTATCCCGCTCAGCTTCTTGCAGAAAGAGGCCAAACATGTGGAAGGCTTTGCGCCGGAGCTGGCGATTGTGACCAAAGGCGGCGGCAAGGAGTTGGATGAGCCGCTCGTGGTTCGGCCGACCTCCGAGACGATGATCGGCCACGCCTATGCTAATTGGATTCAGAGCTACCGCGACCTGCCGGTGTTGATCAACCTGTGGAACAGTGTGGTGCGTTGGGAAATGCGCACCAAGTTGTTTTTGCGCACGCTGGAGTTCTTTTGGCAAGAAGGTCACACGGCGCACGCCACGGCTGAAGAGGCGCAGGCGCGCACGCTCCAGATGCTCGATGCCTACACCGATTTCGCGGTTAACGAAGCGGCGATCCCGGTCATTCCGGGCGAGAAGTCGGAGATGGAGCGCTTTGCCGGAGCGGATCGCACCTACACGATCGAGGCCATAATGGGCGATGGCAAAGCGTTGCAAGCGGGCACATCCCATAACCTGGGTCAGAACTTCGCGCGCGCGTTTGAGATTCAATACCTGGATCGCAACAACGCGTTGCAGCATTGCTGGACGACCTCATGGGGCTTGAGCACACGCATGGTTGGGGCAATCATCATGACGCATGGCGACGACCAGGGCTTGGTCATGCCGCCGCGCTTGGCCCCGATCCAGGTGGTGATTGTGCCGATCTACCGCAAAGAGAGCGAAGCCGAAGCGGTGATGGCGACAGCCCAGGCCATCCGCGCCCAGTTGATAAACGCCGGCGTCCGGGTCAAGCTGGACGACCGGGACAACGTGTCGGCGGGGTTCAAATACAACGATTGGGAAATGCGCGGCGTGCCGGTGCGGCTAGAGGTCGGCCCGCGGGATGTGGCGCAAGGGACGGCTGCGCTGGCGCGCCGGGATATGCCGGGGCGCGAGGGCAAGCAGTTTGTGGCCCAAGAGGGCCTGGTAGATCGGGTGTTGGCGTTGCTGGCGGAGATTCAAGTCGCCCTGCTGACCAAGGCCACCCGTTTCCGCGATGACAACACCCAGGATGTGACCACCTACGCCGAGTTGCAAACGGCTATTCAGACCGGTTTTGCGCGGGGCTGGTGGGCGGGCAGCCGCGCGGATGAGGAACGCATCAAGGAAGAGACCAAAGCCACATTGCGTTGCCTGCCCCTGGCGCAGCCAGAAGGGCCGGGTGTATGCTTTTTCACCGGCCGCCCGGCCGACCGAGTTGCCATCTTTGCCCGCGCTTACTAAGACGTAGGCGTTATCAGACCTGTCGGGTCTCGCCGGCCCGACAGGTCTTAAACCTGGCTTATGTCGGCCGAATCTCTCTACTTTGCCCACATCACCGACACGCACATCGGCCCGACCGCCGACTACCAGCGTCACGGTTTCCAACCGCTCGCTTGCGCCCAACGCCTGGTGGATGTCCTCAACGACTTGCCCACGCGCCCCGATTTCGTCATTCACACCGGCGATGTGGCGACGCACCCCTCCGATGCGGCCTACGCCCTGGCCGCCGAGGTCTTTGCGCGGCTGACCATCCCTATTTACTACGTCAACGGCAATCACGACACCGCCGCCGACATTCGGCATTGGTTGCCGATGGGGCCCAAGACAGAGATTGGCGCGGCGGACAGCCTGGCCTATACATTTGAGATGAAAGGGTATCGTTGTGTGGCGCTGGATGGGCGCGGGCCGGATGTGATCGATCCCCACGGCCTTCTTTCCCGAAGCCAACTGGCCTGGCTGCGGCAGGAAGTGCAAGCCGACGGGCCGCCCCTGGCCTTGTTTATCCATTACCCGGCGCTGCCCCTTAACGCCCCCTGGATGGACAACAACATGCTCCTGATTAACGGGGCGGAGATGCATCGGGCGCTCTTGCCCGCGCGCGCGCGCCTGCGTGGGGTGTTCTACGGTCATGTGCACCAACCTATGACTACCTGGCGCGATGGCATCCTGTATAGTTGCGCCCCCAGCGCTTTTGCCCAGTTCAACGCCTGGCCGGCCGATGGGCAAGTACGCATGGACCCCCAATATCCGCCCGGCTACAGCTTTGTCCATCTCTTGCCTGAGCAGACCATCATCCATCACCACACCTTTGAGCGGCCGATCTGAGCCGCCGGGAAGAAGGCTATATGACCGCTCGTCGGCTTGTTCGGGGCGCTTGCCCACACGATTGTCCTGATACCTGCGGCGTGATCACCGAGGTTGAAGATGACCGGGCAGTGGCTTTTTACGCTGACTCGCACAACCCGGTGACTGACGGCTGGCTGTGCGCCAAAGTGCGGCCCTATCTTGAGCATGTTTATCATCCCGATCGGCTGCAATTCCCGTTGCGGCGGGTGGGGCCCAAAGGGGGCGGGCAGTGGCAGCGCATCACTTGGGCGGAGGCGCTGGCGGAGATCGGCGCGCGCTGGCGGGCCATCATGGCGGAATATGGGGCTGAGGCCATTTTGCCGTATAGCTACAGCGGCACGTTGGGTTTGGTCAATATGACGGTCGCCAATGGCCGGTTCTGGAATCGGTTGGGTGTCAGCCAGTTGGAGCGCAGCATTTGCGGCGAGGCGGCGGCCTTTGCCGTCAACCGCACGCTAGGCGCGCGCCACAGCCCGCCCTATGAACAGGTATTAGATAGTCGCCTGGTGATTCTGTGGGGGCACAATCCGGTCAGCACAGCCCCGCATTTCATGCCTTTTTTGCGCCGGGCGCAACGGCAGGGTTGTCAGGTGGTGGTGATCGATCCCCGGCGCACGCGCACGGCGCAAGGGGCGGATTGGCACATTGCACCCAGGCCGGCCACGGACGGGGCGTTGGCGCTGGGTGTGGGTCATGTAATTGTGGCGGAGGGTTGGCACGACGAGGCGTGGCTGGCGCAGTATACAGTCGGTTGGCCGGAATTGCGCGCGCGGCTGGCGGAGTTCCCGCCGGAGCGCGTGGCCGAGATTACCGGCGTGGCGGCGGACGACATTGTGAAGCTGGCGCGGCTGTATGCCACGACGAGGCCGGGAATGATTAAATCGGCCGATGGCCTGCAACGTCATCCCAATGGCGGCCAGACCTTCCGCGCCTTGTTGATGTTGCCGGCGTTGACCGGCCAATATGGCGCGCGCGGCGGCGGTTTGGCTTACAGCACCGGCGGCTATCTGCAATGGGATAGCGAGGCGGTCAATAAATGGGTAGAATGCCCGCCGCCGGGCCGGGTGGTGAATATGAATCGGTTGGGCGCGGCGCTGCTGGGGGAAGTGAGCGACCCGCCGATTAAGTCGCTGTATGTGTTTGGAGCGAACCCGGCTACCTCCAGCCCTAACGCGGGTTTGATTGTGCAGGGGTTGCAGCGCGAGGATTTGTTTACGGTGGTGCATGAGTTGTTCATGACGGATTCGGCCGAATTTGCCGACATCCTCCTCCCCGCCACCAGCCAACTCGAGCAGACCGATCTGCACAAAGCCTACGGCCACACCCAATTAACCTACAATGCGCAGGCCATCCCGCCGCTGGGGGAGTGTAAGAGCAATTGGGAAGTGATGACGTTGTTGGCGCGCGAAATGGGGTTGGCGGAGAGTTGGCTGAGCGATTCGGCCGAAACCGTCATCGCCGAAGTCCTGACCGCCACGGCGCGCCACCAGCCAGCCTTGCAAGGCATCACCCTCGACGCCCTGAAGGCGCAAGGTGCCATCCCCCTCCACATCCAGCCGGAAGTTCCCTTCGCCGACGGCCGTTTCCCCACCCCCAGCGGCAAAGTCGAGCTTTTCAGCCACACGCTGGCTCAGCTCGGCCTCGATCCGTTGCCCGGTTGGACGCCGGCCGAGGATGCGCCTGTCCGGCCCGACGCGCCTCAGGCGGCGGCCTTCCCTGCGCTGACGTTGATCTCCGGCGCGGCCCATCATTTTGTCAGCTCCAGCTTTGCCAACCATCCCGATTTCTTGCGACACGAAGGCGAGACGTTTGTGGAGATCAATCCCCAGGATTCGGCCGAACGTGGCATCCAACCCGGTCAACTGGTCACGATCGCCAACGGACGCGGCGCTTTCACTGCCCGCGCCCGTGTCACCGATGCCGTCCGCCCCGGTGTGGTCGTTTCCCCCAAAGGACGTTGGGCCAACCACAGCGGTGGTCGTCACGTCAACTGGACCACCTCCGACGCCTTGGGCGATATGGCCGGACAAAGCACCTTCCATACCAACCTGGTCTGGGTCACGCCCGTAGTTGCCGCGGCCTCAACGTTTGGATAGCCGTTTCGTCTATGGTATTATTGTGAAAATTGGCGCAAAAAGCGCCCCTGGCACATTGGAACCACACCATGGATTTCACAGCCCCACAACTTAACCTTCTGATCATCCTGCCGGTCGTCATCGTGGTCGGTTGGGCCATCGCGCTCATGTTCATTGATTTCCGCATCCCCCGCGACAAGAAACAATGGACAGGTTGGCTGACTCTGGTCGGCATTGCGCCGGCCTTGGTCTACGCCTGGTTACAGTGGAATCGCCCCGGCGCGGCCTTCACCCCCGCGGGCGGCACACCGATGGTCTTGCTCGATAACTATAGCGTCTTTCTCAACATCCTATATCTGCTGGCGGCCACCCTGACCGTCATGCTATCTATCGGCTACATTCACCAGGCCCGATTGGAGCGCGCCGAATATTACTTCCTCATGCTCTTTTCCATCAGCGGCATGATGCTCATGGGCATGGCGAATGACCTCATCCTGGTCTTTCTCGCGCTGGAACTGCTTTCCATTCCCCTATATATTTTGTCCGGCTTTGACAACCGCAATGCGAAATCGGAAGAATCGGCCATGAAGTACTTTTTGCTCGGCGCGTTTTCCTCCGGCTTCTTCGTGTTCGGCATCGCCCTGACCTATGGTGCCACCGGCTCCACCGCGCTGCCGGTAATCGTCCAGAAAATCGGCGAAAGCGGCGCTTTGGGCCTGGGCGGGATGGCTATGCTCCTGGTCGGGTTTGCCTTCAAGGTAGCCGTCGTGCCGTTCCACATGTGGACGCCCGACGTCTACGAAGGCGCGCCCACCGCCATCACCGCCTTCATGTCGGTAGGGGCCAAGATTGGCGGGTTTGCCGCCTTGATCCGCGTTTTCGGCGCCGGACTGGCTACGATGGGCGCGGCCTGGGGGCCGGCCCTGGCCGTTTTGGCGGCCCTGACGATGATCGTCGGTAACATTGCCGCCATCTCTCAACAGAACATCAAACGCATGTTGGCTTATTCCAGCATCGCCCACGCCGGCTACATCATGCTGGGCGTGGCGGCCAGCTTGCGCAGCGCGGACGGCATCGGCTCGGCCCTGTTCTACATGCTGGCCTATCTGTTCACCAACTTGGGCGTCTTCGCCATTGTCATCGCCCTGGAGCGGCATGAGGGGCAAAAAGGATTGCTGTTGGAGGACTACAAAGGGCTGGCCCGGCGTCAGCCTATGTTGGCGCTGGTGCTGGCTTATCTCATGCTATCACTGATCGGCATCCCCACCACCTCCGGTTTCACCGCCAAGTTCTTTGTCTTTCGCTCGGCCATAGACGCCGGTTTGGTGTGGCTGGTGGTGATTGGCGCGCTGACGAGCGTGGTATCCGCTTTCTACTACATCCGCCCCGTCTACTACGCCTATATGTATGACGGCCCGGCTGAAGCTGCCACGCCGCGCGCCCTGCAACTGGTGTTGGCGGCGGCGGCGTTAGCCACGCTGGTGCTGGGTTTTGTGCCCATGCCCTGGTACGACGCGGCCCGGCAAGCAACCATGCAAGGCCTGACCTTGCTAGCCGGCGGATAGTTGAATAGCACCAGTTCTGATTGGTTTCTTACCCAAGCCGATAGGTTTTGAGAGGCTTCGCGGTTGGGTTACGGGTTTACTGCTCATTGGGGCGGGAAAACAGACTGGTTACGGGGATTCTCTAAAGAAGGGATTGAGGTGGCGCACACCACAATCCGTTTGGAAGGAATCCCGGCTCCCTAACAAACATGCGCGCCGGAAGGCGCGCATGTTTGTTAGTTAAGTCACTTTGTCAATCATGTTAAGCATTTACAAGTTACGAACACGGTTGTGGGTGATTATCTGCCTATGGTCAGTTCCCCAAGGGACTGCGGGGGCGTAGAAAAGACAGGCAGATCATCATGCCCATAACGACGCCAACCAACCAGACGATAGCTAACGTAGCGAGAGAGATATCGGACATGTTTCACCTCGGTATTATTGTCCTTGCCGACGGGCAAGATGTTGTATAGTTGATAATGCTTCACGGCTCCACCTGGACAGTACACTTACCACCTGCTCGGCGAGGCGTCCTTGACCATAAACGATAGCCAACGTACCAAGTAAACTGAGGCTAATGGTCAGGCAAAAAGCCAGGAACACGATTGTGGCGTTAATATCAGGCATGCTGATTTCCTCCTATTGGCTTAGAGTAGTGACTGGACGATACATTGGTCCTTTTGGGGGGTGGCCATTGTAGCAAGTCATACTTGGTTGCATACCCTATGATGTCGTCGATGGCGATATAGTCATCTTCCGCCAGTGCTGCTTTGTATGCGTTTGTCAGGCATTGCAGCGATGTTCTCTCCGAAAAAGCGTCTTGTTGCTTAGGCATTCTCCCGGTCATCGGTTCCTCCGCTTCACTAACTAATGTAGGTGAGAATCATGACGACGCAGTTCAAACCACAACACAAGGGCAAGAATGAGCAGATTTTGATTAGTAGTCAACATGAGTTCGAGCGGCATGGGTTGACGTGCACACTATATTGGCCGGCT
>JAYRVN010000084.1:0-3987 GCA_041918535.1 Chloroflexota bacterium | reverse complement strand
TATTCAATCGTCACCTGGGCCTTGCCGTCTGGGCGCAACCAGGGGAGCGCGCCGCCCCTGCGCACCTCGGCCAACCGCCGGGTTATGGCGTGGGCCAGGAAAATCGGCATAGGCATCAGGCTTTCCGTCTCGTTGCAGGCGAACCCAAACATCATTCCCTGATCACCCGCCCCAATAGCCTCCATAGCCGCCTCATCGTCGCCGTTTTTACGATATTCCAGCGCCATATTGACGCCTTGGGCAATATCCGGGCTTTGACTGGCAATAGCCACTAACACCCCGCAACTATCCGCGTCAAATCCCTTTTCACTGTTATCGTAACCGATGCTCTTGATAGCGCGACGTACCAATTCATCGTAATTAATGATGGCCCGTGTGGTAATTTCACCGAGCAAGGCCACGAAACCGGTCTTGACGGCGGTTTCACACGCCACACGGCTCATCGGGTCTTGAGCCATGCACGCGTCCAAAACGGCATCGCTGATCTGATCACACATCTTATCCGGATGGCCTTCTGTTACCGATTCGGAGGTAAAGAGAAGGCTAGGGGAAGTCATTAGACTTGTACTCATCCAAAACTCCTCTGCAAAAAAGTATTAGTTGCCAATAAAATGGCGGCATCCGCGCGATCAAAAAAGCCTCTTGCTGAAGGGCAAGAGGCGGGCGGGACACGCAGCATCTCTTATCTTCCAGCATCAAACTGTCCAGACTTAGCACCTTTCCATAACCTGGGGGTTGCTGCAGCGTCACCGGGCTGGTCCCTCGGCTGCTCTGGATAAGAGGATAGTAACACTGTTAACGACGCCGCAAGTATAGCGCCTTGTCGGGCTTTGTCAAAAATTGACGGGGCGGCAGAGCAAGGATTAAGCCGGAGCAAACCTTAGTCGGTTTCCCACTTCTCCGGCGGTTCGGGCATGCCCAAGATGTTGTAGCCGGCGTCTACGTGGACAATTTCACCGGTGACGCCGCTGCCCAGGTCGCTACAAAGCCAGAGAGCGGTGCGAGCCACTTCTTCCTGGCTGATATTGCGACGCAACGGGGCGCGTTCGGCCACGTAGCCCAGCATTTTGCGAAAGCCGGCCACCCCGCCGGCCGAAAGCGTCTTGATCGGCCCGGCCGAGATGGCGTTGATGCGAATGCGTTGGGGGCCCAGATCGGCGGCCAGGTAACGCACGCTGGCTTCCAGGGCAGCCTTGGCCACGCCCATGACGTTGTAATGCGGGATGACCTTTTCCGCCCCGTAGTAAGTGAGCGTCAGGATGTTGCCGCCGGTCTCCCCCATGAGAGGCAAGACTGCGCGGCTGAGGGCCACCAGGCTATATACACTGATGTCGAGGGCGGTGGTGAAGCCCTGGCGAGTGGTGTTGTAGTAGCGGCCGGTGAGTTCATCGCGTCCGGCGTAGGCAATGGCGTGGATAAGGATGTCAATTCGGCCGAAATGCTCCCCCACTTTGCCAAACAACTCTGCCACTTGCTCATCCGAACCGACATCACACGGCTCCACAAATGTGACACCCAACTCCGCCGCCAACGGGCGCACCCGCCGTTCCAAAATCGCGCCGGCATAACTCAGGCCCACCTCGGCGCCCTGCTCAACCAACATCTGCGCAATGGCCCAAGCGATGGAATGCTTGTTCGCCACGCCAAAAACCAACGCCTTCTTCCCGGCTAATAGTTGCGTCATCCTTCTATCCTTCTTGATTAACGATGTGAGACAAACGGGTTGCCCTCAAGCCAATAACGCCACGGCAACGAACGCCACGGCTCCGGCGTCTGGCCCAAACCGATACGCGGACCGCAAGCAATGGCTTCCGGCGGCGTCTGGCGGTCAGCCTCCAACTTGAGCAAGCCATCGGGCGCGCACAAAGGCGCGCCGTTCAACCCGCCATCAATGGCTAGGGCCTGGGTCAATTTGCCCGGCCCATTCGTCCAACTCTCGCGCGGACGCCCGGGACGACGGCTTGCCATGAACGCCTCGCCTTCGACGGGTTCCACGGCGCGAATCAAGACCGCGTTGGCCTGCCCGTCCAAGCCAGTAACCACATTGAAAAGCCAATGATTGCCGTAGGTGAAATAGACATAGGCGAATCCCGGCGGCCCAAACATAACCGCATTGCGCCGAGTAGGCTGTCCCTGATTGCGGCTGCCGTGACAGGCCAAATCCGGTTCAGCGCTATCGCAATAAGCTTCCGTTTCGACGATGATGCCACTCACGCGCGCGCCGTCAATGCTGCGCACCAGACGTTGGCCGAGCAGTTCACGGGCGACAACACGGGCCGGCCGGGCGTAAAATGCCGGGGACAAGGCGGAATTCACCCGATTCACCTGGCGAGTATCACACCATACCTGGAACGACCAACTGAATGGGCAACCGGTTAGGCGCGGCGGCCGCCCTTGAGTGTGTCCTGCAAGGCTTGCAAGCCTTCCCAGTCGCCGGCCGCGGCCAGAGTGGCTTGTTCGCCCCAGGTAGACGGATCGGAAATGCGCGAGATGCCCCCGGCGCGCAGGATTTCGTGAAGGCGGTCAACGGGGGTAGCGGCC
Source organism: Chloroflexota bacterium (assembly GCA_041918535.1). Taxonomy (GTDB): domain Bacteria; phylum Chloroflexota; class Anaerolineae; order Promineifilales; family Promineifilaceae; genus DAOTXO01. The sequence continues at coordinate 1,446 of JAYRVN010000084.1, read as the reverse complement.
AGGCGACGAAAGGTGTAGATGCCGGCGGCGTTGAGGACAGATGAGATTTTCGGGCCGATGCCTTCGAGACGTTGTAGATCATCCGGCTCGCCGGGTTCAACGGTGGCATTAGCCAGTCGGGCGCGAATTTCAGCCAACTCGATTTCGGCGGCGTTGAGTTGTTGGCGCACCGCTTCACAATCAGTCATTTGGGTTCGCAACCGCCCGTTTTCGCCCTCGAGCGCGGCCAGACGCGCCTGCAGGCCGGCGACTTCCGCCTGCGCGGAGGTGATTTGCTGATTGAGGCCGATAGCGGCTTCCGCATGGGAATCTCGTTGCGCTTGCAAGTTGCTCAGTTCGGCGCGCATCGAGCTTCTTTCGGCCGAACGCCCTTCCAAATCTCCTTGCATAGCGCCCAACTTCTGCTGCGATGTATCCAAACGCGCCTGCAAGGTTTTGGTCGTGGCGATATGCGTATCCACATCGCGCTGCAGCGACCGCGTTTTATCCCGGCTCTCATTTAGTTGTTGACGCAGGGCTTCCGCTTCGGCCTCATACCGGCCGCGCAGAAGAAACATATCGGCCAAAAAGCCCAGAATTGCGCCGAGGACAAGTCCACCCAAGAAGTAAAACATAGTCACACGCTCCACATGCTGGTTTGTTTTCATCTGATTTTTATGCTTGGGCCATTGAAAATCAACGGCCCCCAAATGGGCCGGCCAATCACCGGAGGCCGGCGCGGTAGGTTCACGTTTGCTGTAAGACCAGCCGATTAAGCGCCTCGCGGGCGGCAGGAAGATATTGCATGGCTTCCCAATCGCCGACAAAAGCGGCGGCAGATTCGGCCGAAATCAAGCGCAAAAACGGGTCTTGGGTTGGCGGCGCGCCACCCACTCGCGACGCCTGCCAGTGCGGCCGTGTCAACTCAGCCCAATGGCCGTAATGCTCAACCAGCCAGGCGCGCACCTGCCGATAGGCCACCTCATCCTCGGCGGCGACGCGGTTGGCTTTGTAGACGCGAATCACCAGCGCCTCCAATTCATCCCAGGCGCCGATAAAGGCTCGCAAACGACGATCCGGTGAACGCAGCGACAAGAAATGGGTGAATGGGTTCATGTTAGGTCTCGCAGCCGCAGGCGACCTATGCCTAATTGTAACTCGCCCAAAGCTGCCCTCCAAACAACAGGCCGCGACTTTGACGCCCCGTTGAGCGTGTGCTAAACTGCCGGCCGACATGATGCAAATCTACCGGTTGTGGGAATGCGGCGATGCGACTTGAGCATGTCGCTTTGTGGGCGCAAGACCTGGAGCGTTTGCGCGCGTTTTATGCGGACCACTTCGGCGCGACGGCGGGACCGCGTTATGTTAACCCGCACACCGGTTTTACCGCCTATTTTCTGAGTTTTGGGGAGGGAGCGCGGCTTGAGTTGATGAATCGGCCGAATCTCCTCCCCGCCCCAACCGACC
>JAYRVN010000083.1:0-10859 GCA_041918535.1 Chloroflexota bacterium | reverse complement strand
GGGGGATCCTCGGCCGAAAATCCCCCTCCCATCCGCCAATCCCCGCTCAGGCGATCTCCACCAACACCTCGTTGCGGGCGACCGTCTGCCCGGGTGTGGCATGAATCGCCACCACACGCCCTGTCATGGTGGCGTTAATCTCATTCTCCATCTTCATGGCTTCTAACACGACCACCGGCATGCCTACCTCAACCGCCTGGCCTATACTCACCAATACCCGCGCAATCAGGCCGGGAATCGGCGCTTTCACCCGCCCGTCGTTGCTTTGTGGTCGGGCGATAGTTGTTTCCAGATCGCGCACTTCTAACCGATGCCAACCGCCATATGCTCTCAGCCAACGCAAATCCGGATCATAAACCACCTCGTAGGGTCGTCCTTCCACCATGACCCACTCGATCTTATCCGGCAACACCCCCGGATCGGGCAACGTGATGGTGACCGGCGCGCCGTTGACGCGCACTGTCATTTGACGGCCCGGCTGCAGATGGCTGTCTAGTTCGACTGTGAACGTTTGCTCGTCAAGAGACACCGTCAGCTTACTCATAACGCCTCCCTAGACAATAAGGGCAAGGCGGCAGAACATCGCGGGGCTGCGCAGCCGGTTTGTCGGCCGAAGAGGCAGGCTTGGATGCAGGTTGAAGACTGTTGCCTGGCGGCGGCAGCACAGCTTGTCTGGCGGTGTCGGTGGTTTGGGGTTGGTCCGCGGCTTCTTTTAAGAATGGGCGTTTCATGCATACCTCACTGCGGCAATTGACGGCTGGAACGATGCCATTGGCCGCCTAGCCTTTCCGGCAAAGCTGGAACAAACATCTGGTTACGACGCAAGTGGAGCAACGCCACAATGGCTGCCAGATCGCGATAGTACTCCTCGGATTGCGGAGGAATGGGCCGGCGGCGTCTAAAAAAATCGGTGGCGTAAGCGCCCTGAATGAATGGCGTCGCCTGCGTCACTTCGCGCAGCAACGATAGATTAACTGGGATGCCGGCCAGCCGTGTATCGCGTAAGGCGGCCGTGAGGCGGGCCAGGCACTCTGCGCGATTCGGACCCCAGGCCGCCACTTTGGCAATCAGCGAATCAAAGTCGGCCGGCACATCCGCCTGGCAGTAAACGTAGGTGTCCACGCGCACGCCTGCGCCCAGTGGGAAACGCACGCTGGTCAGACACCCAGGACTGGGCAGCAAACCATCGCCGGCCGGGTCTTTGGCGTGAACACAACCGACCATTGCCCAACCGCGCGGCGCCACCTCAGCCTGTGAGAGGTTGAGAGGTTCGCCGGCGGCCAGGCGAATCTGTTCACGCACGAGGTCCACCTGACACACCATCTCCGTCAGCAGATGCGCGACCTGGATGCGGGGTTTAACCTCGGTAAAGTAGCAATTCCCCTCCGTATCGGCCAGGAACTCAACACTGCAAGCGTTGGTACAATGGAAAAGGCGGGCTACCTGCAAGGCGGTTTCCCATAGGGCGCGCCGTTGGGTGTCGGTCAGGCAGGGAGCGGGCGATTCTTCCAGAATTTTCTGATTACGCTGGATGATGGAGCCCTCGCGTTCGCCCAGGTGGATAAGATGGCCGTGATGATCCCCCAATACCTGCACGCTAATCTGATGCGCCGGCTGGATGACCTTCTCCAAATAGATATCCACGTCACCATAGACCGCGCTGGCTTCGATGCGCGCTTGCCGAGTCATCTGGATCAAGCCGGCCGGTCGGGTGACCATGCGCTGGCCGTAGCCGCGTCCCCCCAGCTTGGATTTGATGATCAACGGATAACCTAGCGCGTCGGCAGCTTCGATTAGCGCGGTTTCTTCTTTGGGGTTGTAAGCGGCGGGGGAGTGTTGGATGGTGGTAATGCCGGCGGCTCGGACACGCTCCAGCGCGCCCACTTTATCGCGCACGGCAGACGCCGTTTCGGCCGAAGGGCCAATAAAGGTTATTCCCGCCTCAGAACAAGCCGCCACCAACTCTGGCCGTCCGGCAAGAAAACCATAGCCGGGGTGAATCGCGTCGGCGCCTTGTTCACGGGCGATCTGCACGATGGCGGCGGCATCTGTGAAGGCGCGAGCGGTACTCAGTTGGACGCCATAGTCGGCCAACCGCACATGCAAGGAACTTTGATCAGAGGCGGTGAACAAGGCAACGCTTTCAACCCCTAACTCCCGGCAGGCCCGAACAATTCGTGTAGCAATTTCACCGCGATTAGCAATCAGGATTCTTTTGAACATTAGGACTCCTTAACCCGTTGCGCCGACTGCGTTGTTTGACTCAGGTCAAAACAAGGCGCAACTTACATCGGCGAAATGCCATGCTTCTTGGGGGCGTGGCGTTCCCGCTTGGAGAGGGTCAACTCTAACGAGCGAATGAGTACTCGCCGTGTTTCGGCCGGTTCGATGACATCGTCAATCAAACCGCGTGAGGCCGCCACGTAAGGATTGTTGAAGCGGGTTTCATAATCGCCTACCAGCTCTTTGCGTCGCGCTTCGGGATCAGGGGCAGCCATCACCTCGTCGCGGAAAAGGATGTTGACGGCGCCTTCGGCCCCCATAACGGCGATCTCGGCATTCGGCCAGGCATAGAGCAAGTCGCCGCGTAGCCCTTTGCTACTCATGACGCAATAAGCTCCGCCATAGCTCTTGCGCAGAATAACCATCAGTTTGGGCACGGTGGCTTCGCTATAGGCGTAGATCATGCGCGCCCCGTTGCGGATAATGCCCCCATATTCCTGATCCTTGCCGGGCAGGAAGCCGGGCACGTCTTGCAAGGTGATGATCGGGACGTTGTAGGCGTCGCAGATGCGAATGAAGTGGGTGGCCTTGACGGAGGCCTTGATGTCAATACAACCGGCCAGTACGTTGGGCTGATTGGCGACAATGCCCACGCTATAACCATTCAGGCGGGCAAAGCCGACGACGATGTTTTGCGCCCAAAGTTGGTGGACCTCAAAGAACCGGCCGTCGTCCACGACGCTGGCGATCACCCGACGGACGTCATAGGGTTTGTGCGGCTCAGTGGGGACAATTTCCAAGAGTTCCTGGCAGCGACGATTAGGATCGTCGATCGGCCGAATATAAGGCGGGTCGTCTTGATTGTTGCCCGGCAGATAACTCAATAGTTCGCGCACTCTGGTCAGGCATTCCCGGTCATCCGCGGTCAGAAAATGGCAGACGCCGCTTTCTTGACTGTGCACCAGGCCGCCGCCCAGGTCTTCAAAACTGACGTCTTCTTGCATGACCGCTTTGACCACGTTGGGGCCGGTGATGAACATATAGCTCTTCTCGGTCATGAAAACGAAATCGGTCAGGGCTGGGGAGTAAACCGCACCGCCGGCGCACGGCCCCATAATGACGGAGAGTTGTGGAATGACGCCCGACGCTTCACAATTGGCGTCAAAGATTTTGGCGTAACCGGCCAGACTGTCTACACCTTCTTGAATGCGCGCGCCGCCGGAGTCGTTGATGGCGATGAAGGGGCAACCGTAGGTGAGGGCCATGCGCATGGCTTTGACGATTTTGTTGGCGTGCATCTCGCCCAGCGAGCCGCCCATGACGGAGGCATCTTGCGAGGCGGCGAAGGCGTGGCGGCCATTGATTAGGCCAAAACCGGTGATGACGCCATCCCCATAGCGGGACTCCTTGCCGCCCAGGTAGCCATCGTAGCGGGGGGTGACAAGGGTATCAATTTCGCTAAAGGAGCCAGGATCAAACAGCAGTTCCAGGCGTTCATGGGCGGTTAGGCGTCCTTTCCGGTGTTGCTTGGCGATCTCTTTATCGGTCCCATTGGTAATGGCGCGCCGCTGTCGCAACTCTTCGAGGTAAGTTTCCATGTTTTTGGTCACGTACAACTCCTTAACGGTTCAGATAGGTGGGCAGTCCGGTTGACTGCTTATATGATATCGGTTCGCTAATTGTACCCGGTTCGCGCATTATGATGCAGGTTTAAAGTGCGATCGGTCTCAGTGACAAGCGTCATGACATAGGGTTCGGCGATGCGCCACCAACCAGTTAGAGCGGGAATCGGCCGATTCAAGCATTCAGCTCGCACCCCCACCTGGAATGGTATCCAGCCCCGGCGCGCCGCTGCGTTGGGCACAATGGAACAGTTCACCCAACGCGTATCCACCGTCAGGCCCAGGTGTAGCGCTTTCAAGGTGGCCTCTTTGGCGCTCCAAATGGCCGTCACCAGCGTGGAACGCTCGGCCATGTGGGCAGCGTTGACGTTCAACCGCTCCGCCGGTGTGAAGAAATCTTCCACAAACCAATCATTGCGTGGAGCAATCTGCTCTATGTCAACTCCCAGCGGCCACTCAACTTGTTCAATGAGGGCGCAGAAGGCGTGTTCGGCCGAATGACTGATAGAAAGCGTCACCGGATAGCTCGGCGCGTGAACATACGGCTCACCACTCTCGGCATTCCGTATGCGCACGCTGTCTAATGACACCAGCGGCAGACCGCGCCGGCCCAGCACACTCTGCACCAGTTTCTTGGCGGTCCAGCGGCCAATCAGCCAATCATGCCGGCGTTTGTCGCTTTTTAGCCCTTGAAAATGAGCATACTCGCTCTCACCGAGCAACCCGGCAGGTGGAAGGCCACGCCGAAGGTCGGGATGAGCGTCGGAGGATTGGACGAGCCAGTGAAGCATAGCAGGTGCAGTCGAATTGAGCTGTGGGATAGCTGGTTGGCGGCGCCGACTGTGGCGCGGCCAACCAACTATCCGCTGTTTTCTTGCCTATAGGTTGACAGTGCCTTCCAAGGCGACGGTGCGATAAGCCGTCAGGCTGACATAAACCTGGCCGGACTCGTCTACAACCCTGGCGTTGTAAAGTCCGCCTTGCGCTTCGACCAGCGCATACAGGGTTGGTTCGTGTGACACCGGCGGCCGGCGATAGGTGGTCACAGACTTAAAGGCCAGCGGCAAGGCCATGACGCCATTGGTCTTGATGTCCCAGACGCCGGCCGTTTGGAAACATAGCTCGATCAGGCGCGGGGCCATAATGAGGACGAGTTCCGCCGGGTCTGTGTCGGGCGGCAAGGTGTGGCGCAGGCGACCGACGGCGCGCTGCCCCTTGACCCACACCTGATCCAGTACCTGGTAGGCCGGGCCATGGAAGTAGATACGGTAGATATCGGCGGCGGGAATGCCAGGGCCGGATGGCGGCGCGTAGTTTATGGGAGTCGGCGGCGTTAGCTCGGCGCGGGTCAGGCGAACGTTGGCGCTGAAGTGGAGCTTCTCTTGAGCCGGTAGACCGGGTTTGGCGAGTTCGCGTTGGGAACGCAGGCTGGTGTGAGCCAGGAGATCGCCGTTGGCCAGGGGTTCGGCCGAAACCGTCAGCGCCAGGGTTTGCGGTTGCATCCGGTAGAACTTAAAGGGATTGGCGAATTCGGCATTTTCCACCGCCGCCACGCGATAGCCGGGCGCTGCCAACGTAGCCAGCTCGGCAAACGTCTCCGCGCCCATCACGCCCGGCAACAGCGGCGTCCCATCCATGGCATGGTCGAAAAGAAAAGGTTGCTGGCGCGGGTCTAACGTCGTTTCCACGACTAACCCGCCATAGACAGTGGCCGCTTCCACGCTGCCGATCATCAGCCAGTTCGGGCGGCGTTGGTTCAGCCAGGCTTGCGGCAGGGCCGGGTCAAGGCCGCCCGTCGCATCCCATTCCTGGGTCATGCTGCCTAGCGCGCCGGCCACCACGAGCTCGCCGCGAAAGCCGACGGCAGACAGTTCGCGCCGCACGGTGCGAACGCCGACTTCCGGCGGCAGCATGTCAATGCCGGCCGCCTTCATGACGGTGGGGATAGAACCGCGTGCCGCCATGCCGATGCCACCCCAGGCCGTCCAGTCAATGACGAGGCCGCGCGTTTGCGGTCGCCACTGCCGCAGACTGCTGGTGACTTTGCATAAGAGGTCGTTGGCGGCGCTGTAATCCGTCTGGCCGCTATTGCCGAAGCGGCCGGCAACGGAACTGAAGGCCACCGTCGCGCCAATCGGCAAGCCCTGCGCGGCGCGCAGTAGGCTGAAGAAGCCGTCCGCCTTGATGTCGAAGACCAGGTCGAATTGCCGAGCATCTTTTTCCGACAACGCCTTGCTGATCTCGATGCCGCCGGCATGGATCAGTACATCTATGCGCCCATGTTCCTGGCGAATTTCGTCCACGACGGCTGTCACTGCCGGGCCGTCCAGTAAGTTGACGCTGCGGTAATGCGCTACGCCGCCAGCGGCTTGCACCGACTCGACGGCGCGGAGCGCGGCTTCACTGCGTTCCAGTCCCAGAACCTTTTTGTCAATGGCGGCGGGGGTAGGACGTTCACCTGCGGCGCGCATTTGGCCGATGAGCGTTTGTTTGAGGGCCTCCTTATCCGCGCGGAATTGCGCAATCTGCGGGTCGTGCGGGTCCGGAGCGGGGACGAGATCGAGCAGGTAGAAGATGCCGCCGGCGGCGGCAGCAGCCAGATCGGCGATGATGGCGCTGGTGATGCCGCCCGCTGCGCCGGTGACGAGAAAGATAGTGTCGCGGTTGAGGGTCAGGCCGGGCGAGCCGTCAACGGCCGATTTTTCGGTCAGCGTGATGGTATAGCGGTTATCGTCCCAGTAGCCCACTTCTACGACGCCGGGATCGGACAGGGTTTCGGCGATAAGCAGATCGGCAAAGGCGGCGGTTTTGCGACTGATTTCGAAGTCCACCGCCTTGACCAGAACTGACTCACGTTCGCGCTTATAGGCTTTGGCGAAGCCGGTGACGGCCCCGCCTAGCGGAGCGCCGGCGCCATCGGGGCCATAGCCGTGCAGTCCGCCCAGGCGCGTGGCGGTGATGAGAAAAGTTTCGGCCGATTGAATGCTCTCATACAGTGTCCGCATGGCCGCATACAAATTCTTGACCCGTTGGCGGTTGAGTTCACGCCAGGCGGTCAGGTCCATTTCCTCCAGCGCCGGCTCAACTTCTAACGCGGGCAGCCAGTACACGCCCTGGATCGTGCCCTCCGCCAGCCACGCTTGCACTTGCGTGGTCAGGGTATCGGCGTCAAGCGCCGGTTGCAGGATCAGAGCGGTCGCGCCGAGTTTTTCCAGGCGGCTGATCAGGGCTTTGCCGATGCCGCCCTGGTCAGGCATGACCACGATGCGGCTGGTCGGGCCGAGGGTGATGCCGGTGGGTTTACACCAGTTGAGTGGCGGGCGCAGCATGGGGGTTGGCAGGCGACGGGGGACGCGATCGGCCGAATCCAGCGCCAAGGTTGGGATCGTTTGCGCTACGACTTCAACCGCAGGTGGCTCAACCACAGGCGCGTCGCTGATTGTTTCCGCCAAATCGGGCCGCTGGCTATGGACGTAAGCGAGAACGTCTTTGATCGTGGGGTAGTCGCGCAGCTTGAGGCCTTCCTGACGCGGAATGTTGAACTCTCGGCGGATGGCGGCAAAGGCTTCGGCCTGCTTGACGGTGTCAATGCCCAGGTCGGCTTCCATGTCCAGGTCAAGTTCCAGCATGTCGGTGGGATAGCCCGTTTGCTCGGCCATAATAGCCAGCACTTTGTTGAGAACAGGATCGCCGGCAGCGAGTTGAGCCGGAGGTTGAACCATGGCCGGCGCAGGCGGCGGGGCGATGGGTTCACTCACCGCCGGGGCTGCCAAGTCGGGCCGTTGGCTGTGTACATAGGCGAGGACATCGTTGATCGTGGGGTAGTCGCGCAGCTTGAGGCCTTCCTGACGCGGAATGTTGAATTCGGCGCGAATGGCGGCGAAGGTTTCGGCTTGTTTGACAGTGTCAATGCCCAGATCGGCTTCCATGTCCAGGTCTAACTCTAACATATCAGTCGGGTAGCCAGTTTGGTGGGCGATGATTGCCAGGACTTTGTCGTGGATTGGGTCGCCGGCAGCGGGTTGGGCCGGGGGCTGGACCGGAGGTTGAACCATGGCCGGCGCAGGCGGCGGGGCGATGGGTTCGCTCACCGCCGGGGTTGCCAGGTCGGGCCGCCGACTGCGCACATAGGCGATGACATGATCCAGGGTGGGATAGTCGCGCAGTTTGACGTTGGCCTCGCGCGGAATGTTGAATTCGGCGCGAATGGCGGCGAAGGTTTCGGCTTGTTTGACGGTGTCAATGCCCAGGTCGGCTTCCATGTCTAGATCGTGGTCGAGCATGTCGGTGGGGTAGCCGGTTTGCTGGGCGACGATCGCCATGACTTTGTCAACAATTGGGTCGGCAACCGGGGCGGCGGGCGGAGGCGCCGGCGGGAGCGCAACTACGCTGGGCGGTGGGGCCGGTTCCTCTTGAATAACCGGTGGTGTCATAGCGATGGGCGGCGACGCGGGCGGTTCAGGTTCCGGCGCGGCCGGCTGAATGATTGAAGGGAGGGATTCGGCCGAAACGCGCATCTCCGTCAGCGTCGCCAAGGCATCCGGCGCCGCCATCCGGGCCGGCGCCAGGCCGCCTGTCACGGCCCCGCTTAGCGGGGTACGCTTTTGTGGCTCCGTGCCGGCTTGCCAGGTATTGGCCGCCGGCGAGCGCGTCGGCGCGCCATTCGAGCGGATACGCAACACCCGTTTCTCGACCTCAAGTTCGGCGCGGTCATAGCCGCTGACGTCGTCCAGCCAGCGCTGATAACGCGCTTTCTGATCCAGGCGATCTAGCCCGCCGGGAATGCGGCGCGTCAGCGTCATGGCAATTTGCGAGCCGAAGCCCGCCGCCAGATGGATGGCGTACTGGACGGGATAGCGCCCGCCTCGGCTCAGGTTGAGGCGGCCTAAATCAGGGTCCACTTCTTTGAAGTTAGGCACGGGCGGCACGATGCCGTGTTCAAGGATTTTGACGGCGATGACATCTTCAATGCCGACGCCCATGGGATGGCCGGTGAAGCCTTTGGTGTTGGCGATGATAATGTCACTGGCGGCGTCGGCGAAAGTATGGCGGAGGGCTACAATTTCGGCCGAAGCGCTGCCGCCGCGCGCCGGCGTGTATGTCTCGTGTGACATAAACACCGTCTGGGGGGCCATCGCATAGCGGTTCAGACCGAAACGCCGCTCAGCCGTCGTCACCAGGGCGTTCATCACCTGAGCAATGTGCTCCACATCCAGCCGTGTGCCATGGAAAGCGCTGTTGTTCATCTCGCTGCTCAACAATTCCACGATGCCGCGCATACCGCGTTCTTGCGCGACATCTTCGCTCTCCACCACTAGCGCGCAGGCCCCCATGCCCATGATGGTGCCGTGGCGACGCTTGTCGAACGGCAGGGCGGCCTTGTCCACTTGATCCTGTGTGGTGGCTGCGCCAACGGACAGAAAGCCGGCGCCAACCCATTCCAATAAACTGTCGCCCGTAACATTATCTGCGGCGATAACGATCACCCGGCGGCAACGGCCGGCGCGAATCCAATCCTCGGCAATGGCGATACTTTGCGCCGTGCTGGCGCAAGCGGCGTTCACCTGCGTATTCGGCCCGCGCGCCCCAATGTATTGGGCGAACTGGCTGTGTCCCATGGACAGGATGCGGAACAAAAAGCGGCGGTCAAAGGCGTAAGGTTCTTGGGCAATTTGGCTACGTAAATCGCTGATCCGGCGGGTTATTTCCCGTAGGGTGACGTCATCATTCGTGTAGCGAGACAAATCCTCCAACGCCTCCAACTGTTCAACCCGATTGTGATAGGCGTGAAAACGCATAAACTCATCGGCAAAGCGGTCTCCGCCGGGGAAGGCGCTGGCGAAGATCACTCCCGTTTCGTCCCGTAGCGCTTCGGGCAGCAGCCAGCGATCGGGCAGATACTTGCCGGTGGTCGTGTACTTATAGGTTTGCACCAACGGAATGCCGGCCTCCCGCAGCGCATCCAGACCGGCTGCCATCGCCAGTTGGGTGGTAATGTCGAGGGCCTCGATCAGTTCCTCCGGCACGCCATACTCTTGATGCAGGTCAAATGATCCCGGCCGGCCGGCCAGTTTGATGACATCGTCGGTATCATCTATAGTTTGGAAACTGCCGCTGCCGTCAGCCGCCTTAACCACCCGAACGATGCGTTTATTGACCATCTTCCGGCGAAAACGCTCCGGGATCAGGTCTACAAACTGTTCCCCGCGCAGGATGCGCATAGCGTTGTCGGGGTCCATGACCGGTTTTTCTGCGCCGGGCAAACCAAGGCCGACACCGGTGATGACGACAGAACCACGGGGAGGGGCATTACGGTCATAAGGCGCGCCCGGCGCAAATTGAGCAGCGCCGATAGCTTGTTGGATAGCTTGTGTCACCATTTGATTCATGGCCTCGGTTGGGGCAACTGGTGTTGGGGAAAGCGCTGGCGGGGCGGGCTGGGGAGTCGGCTCCGCCACGGGCTGGAGTCGGCTGGCGGCAACGCCGTCGCTGCTTCCATCGGCGGGGATGTAGCCGGCGGCATACAAACCGCACATGGCTTGATTGAAGCTAGGCAATTCGCCCACTTTGGGATGGTTAGTGAAGAACGCCCTGACGCCGGCGTTGCCCTTGAACACATCATTGGCAAACCCATGCAGCGCCTTCTTGGGGCCGACCTCGACGAATGTGCGTACGCCGGCGGCGTATAATGTCTCCAGGCCTTTTACCCATTGCACCGGCGAGGCAATCTGGAGTTGCAGGTTGTCCTTGATGGCTTCCACTTCAGTGGGGTAGAACTCACCGGTCAGATTAGCGACCAGGGGCAATTGGGGCGGTCGGATGTGCATTCGGTCGAGCACCTGGCGCAGGGGGGCGCTGGCCGGCGCGACGATGCGGGTGTGGAAGGCGTGACTAACCGGCAGCGGCATGGCCTGGTAACCACGCGCCTCACATATTGCCACAGCTTTGTCAACGGCATCACTATTGCCGCCAATAACACATTGGCTGTGGCTATTAATGTTGGCCGGGACGACG